>JAGHEK010000049.1 GCA_017889265.1 Romboutsia sp.
CGCCGCCAGCGTTCATCCTGAGCCAGGATCAAACTCTCAATTTAAAGTTTAATTTCTAACTCAGATATTTCGAATATCTGGCTTGGTTATCTTTTATCTACTGTTTAATTTTCAAAGTTCAATGTGTCTTTCAACTTTTATTATATTATCATTAACATTTTTTGTTGTCAACACTTTTTTAGAATTTATTTTTTCTTTTTTGTCCGTTTCTTAAGGACAAGTAATAATATATCATCATAAATTTATAAAGTCAACACTTTTTTATTATTTTTTATAAAAAATATAACCAAAGATTTATAGTAATCATATATCGCTACTAGTATTACAATTTATAAATCCCTGGTTAACTATTTTATATTACACTTACATATACTAATTTGCCATTAATTTATGAGTAGATATAAAAAATATACATAATCTTTATAACTTTTTAACTATTTTAGCTACACATTCAACATGCATCGTATGAGGAAACATATCAACAGGTTGAATTTCTTCACATATATATCCTCTCTCATCTAAATAAGCCAAATCCCTAGCTAAAGTCGAAGGATTACAAGAAACATAAACAACTTTTTCTGGTTTCATAGAAACTATGGTATCTAAAACTTTTTCATCGCACCCTTTTCTAGGAGGATCAACAACCACAACATTTGCTTTTTTACCTTCTTTATACATATTAGGTACTACTTCTTCTGCCTTCCCAACATAAAAATCAACATTTTCTAATTTATTTATACTTGCATTTATTTTTGCATCTTTTATAGCATCTTCTATTATTTCTATTCCGTACACTTTACTAGCTTTTCTCGCTAAGAAAAGCGATATAGTCCCAATTCCACAATAAATATCAAAAACAGTATCATTTTTACTTAAATTAGCATATTCTAAGGCTTTATTATATAATACTTCAGTTTGAACAGGATTTACCTGAAAAAATGACAATGGAGAAATCTCGAAAATTAAATCATCTATATAATCGTTTATTTTTCCATTTCCATATATGACTTTGTTTTCTAATCCTAATATTACATTAGTTTTTTTGGTATTTATATTAAGAACTAAAGTTTTAAATCCTTCTATTTCAGATTTAAAATCTTCAACTAAACTATCTATATTGTATAAATTTTGTCCGTTTATAACTAAGACAATCATAACCTCTCTAGTTTTAAAACCAACTTTAGTAACCAAATGTCTTAAAACTCCAGTATGACTGATTTCATCGTAAACACTTATATTATTTTTTTGTATATATTTTCTTAAAATCTCTATAATCTTGTCGTTTACATCATCTTGTATAATACATTTTTGAGTGTCTATAACTTCATGACTCTTCTTTTTATAAAAACCTATATTTACTCTATTTTCATCTTTTTTTATAGGAAATTGTGCTTTATTTCTATATCTATAAGGATTATCCATGCCAATTGTATCATAAACCACTACATTTTCTAATTTCCCTATTCTATTTATAACTTGCTTTACTTCATTAGTTTTTAGTTCTAATTGTTTTTTATAATCTAATTCTTGAACTTGGCATCCTCCACATTCTTTTAAATCACACTTTCTTTCTGTTCTAAATTTAGATTTTTCTATAATTTCTATTAAATCACCGACTGCATAATTTTTTTTCGATTTATTTATCTTTACTTTAACTTTTTCATCTATAAGTCCACCTTCGACAAAAACTGTAAATCCATTATATTTACCTATTCCCACACCTTTATCGCCTATATCAACTATATCAACTATATATTCTTTATCTTTTTCAAGCATCTTATCACCTCTAATTTTTTATTTTATCAAAAAAATTAATCATTTATAAGTGTATATTTATACAAACTAAAAAAGGGCATAGGCCCTTTTTATTATATAGATAATATCTTAGTCATTTCAAATATTTCTTTATCAAAACTTCTTTCCATAGAAAGAGCTTCATTTATATCCATATCTATTATCTTATTATCTTTTATACCTATAACTCTTGCAGATTTACCTTCTAGTAATAATTCAACTGCTCTAACTCCCATTTTACTAGCAAGAATTCTATCAAATGCACTTGGACTACCACCTCTTTGAACATGTCCAAGTATAGTTACTCTTAAGTCAGCTCCAGTTCTTTCAACTATTTTATTACCTAAATCTTGTGCATTACCAACACCTTCTGCAAGAACTATTATGCTATGTCTTTTTCCTCTTTTTTTAGTTTGTTCTAACTTATCACATACGTCATCTATAGTAAAATCCATTTCCGGAACTATGATAGATTCTGCTCCACCTGCAAGACCTGCATATAACGCTAAATCACCACAATGTCTTCCCATAACTTCTATTATATTAACTCTTTCATGAGAAGAAGAAGTATCTCTTATTTTTCCTATTGCATCTATTATAGTATTCATAGTAGTATCAAAACCTATAGTATAATCAGTATAAGCTAAATCATTATCTATAGTTCCTGGTATACCTATAGCAGGGAAACCTAAATCACTTAATTTTTGAGCTCCGTTAAATGAACCATCTCCACCTATTACAACTAAACAATCTATTCCGTATTTTTTAAGAACTTCTACTCCAATGGCTCTACCTTCTTCTGTTTTAAATTCTTCACATCTAGAAGATTTTAATATCGTCCCACCTTTTTGGATTATATCCCCAACAGAAGATAAATTCATTTCAAATAAATCACCTTCTATCAAACCTTTATAACCTCTGTTTATACCATAAACCTTACATCCATAATATATAGAAGATCTAACAACAGCTCTTATGGCTGCATTCATTCCTGGAGCATCTCCTCCACTTGTTAATATAGCTATAGTTTTAGAACTCATAAAATTCCTCCTAATTATATATTAAAACACATTTGGACATTTTTTATCCCTAGTGTATTTTTTTATCCCATTAAAATTATAAAAATAACATTATAATAATTTATAATGTTATTATATCATAAAGTAACTAATTTTTTGAAACATTTTTTATTTTATTTTTATATATTCAGCAGGTATAAATTTATAAAGCTCGTTTAATAAACTTTCACATATCTTAACTCTAAAATCATCATTCCTATATGATTTTTTAGTGTTTTCATCATAGATATATACAAATTGTTTTCCACTATATTTTTTTATTACATCAAAAATATCATTTAGAGCTTTTTTATTGTCAATAGAATCAATTTTTATATATAACTTACTATCTAAATTATATCCAAGCTCATAATCTTCATTTAACTGTGTTATTTCATTCGCTATTAGTTTTGGATTTTCATCTTCTTTTATATTCAAATTTCCTTTTATTATTAATATGCTATCTTCATTTATTATATTTTTATATTTTCTAAATACATTCGGAAAAACTACTACTTCTATAGTTCCATATAAATCCTCAATTTCTATGAACGCCATCATATCATTATTTCTAGTCATTTTTATAGTTTTACCTACTACCATACCACCCATAATAACTATTTTTTGATCCATACCTAAATAACTAGCTTCATCTTCTTTTAGTGAATTTAGTTTTGAATTATCTATACTAACTAATTTATTTAATCTTTCTTCATATTCACATAATGGATGACCACTTACATAAAGACCTAAAACTTCTTTCTCTAAAGCTAGTTTTTCCTTTTCATCAAACTCATCTAATACTTTCATTTTAAAAGACGATTTTTCGTCACTAAAACTTTCAAAACTATCGAATAGCGATATTTGTCCTTTTATATTTTTCTTTTTATCCATAGAAATACTATCAAGCAATTCTTCATATCCCATTATTAAGCTTCTTCTATTTTCGCTAATTGAATCGAAAGCTCCACATTTTATTAAACTTTCTATCATACGTTTATTAGTATCATTAATCCTTTTTACTAAGTCCTCTAAAGTCTTGTAATCTCCGTTTTCTCTTTCCGATACTATATTATCTATAATGTTATTTCCAACATTTTTAATAGCCGATAATCCAAATCTTATATTATTTTTTTCAACCGAAAATTTAGAAAAACTTTTATTTATATCAGGTTTTAGAACTTCTATACCTAAAGCATTACACTCTTTTATATATTCAACAACTTTATCGGTATTTCCCATAACACTAGTTATAAGGGCTGCCATAAATTCAACAGGATAATAAGTTTTTAGATAAGCAGTTTGATAAGATAAAACCCCATAAGCTGCAGCATGACTTTTATTAAAAGCGTATTTAGCAAAATCTATCATATCATCAAATATCTTGTTTGCAATTTCCTCATCAATTCCATTTCTTACACAACCTAAAACTTCGATATTTCCATTTTCATCATCTTTTCCGTATATGAAATTCTTTCTTTCTTCTTCCATAACATCCATTTTCTTTTTACCCATAGCTCTTCTTACTATATCGCTTCTACCATAGGTATATCCTGCAAGTTCTCTAACAACTTGCATTACTTGTTCTTGGTAAACCAAACAACCATAAGTTACTTCCATTATAGGTTTTAACTTTTCGTGAATATAAGTTATTTTATCCGGATTGTTTTTATTATTTATATAAGCAGGTATAGAATCCATAGGTCCAGGTCTATATAGGGAAATTCCAGCTACTATATCTTCAAAATTAGTAGGTTTTAATTGTTTCATAAACACCCTCATACCAGCACTTTCAAGCTGAAAAACTCCAAGAGTATTTCCAGATGATAAAAGTTCATAAACTTTTTTATCATCATAATCCATTTTTGAAAAATCTATATCTATATTATGATTTTTCTTTATTAAATCAAGTGCATCTCTTATAACCGTCAAAGTCCTAAGACCTAAAAAGTCCATTTTAAGTAAACCTAATTCTTCAAGAGTTGTCATAGTAAACTGTGTAGATATTAAATTTTGATGTTTATAAAGAGGAACATACTCATCTATTGGATTTTTTGATATAACTACTCCAGCAGCATGAGTAGATGCATGTCTTAACATTCCTTCTATTTGTTTTGAAATATCTATTAATTCTTTAGTCTCTTTATCTTCTTCATACATATTTTTTAAATTAGGATTTACTTCAAGAGCTTTATCAATAGTCATACCAAGAGTTGTAGGTATTTCCTTAGCTATTTTATCTACTTTATTATATTCTATATCTAAAACCCTTCCAACATCTCTAATTGCAGCCTTAGCCCCCATAGTTCCAAAAGTTATAATCTGTGCAACATGGTCTTTACCATATTTTTCTTTTACATAGTTTATAACTTCTTCTCTTCTTTCATAGCAAAAATCTATATCTATATCTGGCATAGATACACGTTCCGGATTTAGAAATCTCTCAAAAAGAAGAGAATATTTTATAGGGTCAATATCGGTTATTCTAAGAGTATAAGAAACTATAGATCCTGCTGCACTACCACGACCAGGGCCTACCATTATATTATTCTTCTTCGAAAAATTAATAAAATCCCAAGTTATTAGAAAATATTCAACATACCCCATTTTTTCTATGGTATCAAGCTCATAGTTTAATCTATCTATTATATCTGAATTAGGATTTTCATACCTTTCATAAAGTCCCTTAAAACAAAGTTCTCTTAAATAAGTACTCGGAGTATATCCTGTTGGTACATCATATTTGGGAAGATGTATAGTATTAAAATCAAATTCAACATTACACTTATTTGCAATCTCCAAAGTATTATCTATAGAGTCTTTTGCATACGGAAAAATTTCTTCCATTTCACTTCTAGATTTTAAATAAAATTCATCACTACCAAATCTCATTCTAGTTGGGTCATTTAATGTTTTTCCCATTTGAATACACATAAGAACATCATGTATTTTAGAATCTTCTTTTTCTACATAATGAACATCATTTGTAGCTACTACTTTAACTCCTATTTCTTTTGCTAGTTCACATAATTTTAGATTTACTTCTTTTTGTTCTTCAAGATTTTGGTCTTGAATTTCTATATAAAAATCTTCTTCACCAAATATTTCTTTATATTCAAGAGCTTTTCTTTTAGCTTCATCATAATTCCCATCCAAAATAGCTTGAGAGACATATCCTGCTAAACAAGCTGATAAACAAACTATTCCTTCACTATATTTTTTTAGTTCATTCAAATCAACTCTAGGCTTATAATAAAAACCATCTACATAGGATATGGATACAAGTTTTATTAAATTCTGATATCCAATATTATTCTTAGCAAGTAAAACCAAATGTCCTTGACCTTTATCAAAAACAGGATTTTTATCTTTCAAAGTTCTATTTGCAACATAAACCTCACAACCTATTATAGGTTTTATTCCTTCTTTTTTCGCAGTTTTATAAAAATCAACAACTCCAAACATACAACCATGGTCAGTTATAGCAACAGATGACATTCCTAATTCCTTAGCTTTAGATATTAATTTTTTAACTCTCGAAAAGCCATCTAATAAACTGTACTCTGTATGAACGTGAAGATGTGCAAAATCGTTCATAAAATCACTCCTTTATAATTTAATTTTATCATATAAATAAAAACTCCTACACGGCATTTTTATAACCATCTAGGAGTTTCTTAAATTATTTGCTATTTCTTCTATTTTTCTTAATCTATAATTAACACCAGATTTTCCAATAGGATCACTCAACATATCGCCAAGTTCTTTCAAACTCATATCTTCATATATAATCCTTACTCTAGCTATTTCTTGTAAGTTTTTAGGTAATTTATCTATTCCTATTTTACTTTCTATGAACTTTATATTTTCAATCTGCCTTACAGCAGTATTAACTGTTTTAGATAGATTAGCAGTTTCACAATTTACTATACGATTAACATTATTTCTCATTTCTTTTACGATTTTAGCATTTTGCAAACTCAAAAGAGCATTATGAGCACCTATTATGCTAAGTAAATCAGATATTTGTTCACTTTCTTTTAAATAAACAATATAATTATTTTTACGTTGAACTACTTTAAAATTAAATCCGAGTTTATTTATCTCATCTTTTAACGATTCTGAAAATTCTCTATTATTAGTTACAAATTCCATATGATAATTTTTATCTGGATTACTTATAGAACCACCGCCAATAAACATCCCCCGTATAAATGACTTTATACTCTCATCATCTTGAAAAAGATTTACTGGAACTTTATTTTTTGTAAAAAAACCTTCCCCTTCTTCTAAAAAACCTAATTTTTTCAAGAGTTCTTCTGCACCCATTTCATTTTCTACTACCAAAATATAATTATTGTTTCTTTTTAGAGTTTGATTTTTTCTTACGTATATTTTAGTATTTATCCCAAAATTTTCTTTTAGCAACTTAAAAACTTTTCTAGCAACAGAACTTAACTCGGTAGTTATTTTAAGACTAAGTTTTTTATATCCAACAATTTGAATGCTTCCTGATGAACGCACAATACCAGAAAGCTCTATTATATTGTTGTAATTTTTTTTAGATAAAACTCTCGCTAACTCATTTTTAGTTTCCGTAGAAAAAGACATCATTATCACCTATTTACTTTTTTAATTTCTTGTAGTGCTACTTTTATTATTTCTTTTTCATCATCATATCTAGCTAAATCTACAACCCTATCTACGTGTATAAATTTAGCATCTATAAAACCTTCCTCTTTTTGAGGAATAGTATTCATATTTTTTGATTTCATCAAATACCAAAAAACAGTCTTGTGAACAGACTTATTTTCATCCCAATTTTCTTTAAATGTATAATGTATTTCTCCTAGATACTTTAAAATATCAGCTTTTACTCCGCTTTCTTCTGATACCTCTCTTACTGCAGCGTCTTGTTTAGTTTCCTCTTCTTCAACTTTTCCTTTAGGCAAAACCCAATCTCCATTGAATTTTCTAAGCAAAAGTACAGCATTGCCAAATAGTACTACACCACCAGCACTGATTTCTTCTCTCATAGTTTGTACTCTCCTTAAAACTAACTAATGTTAAAGTTTTCTTTATAAAAACTAAAATTCCTCTTAATTCTATTTAGTCTTATGATTTATTAGTGCCAAATCAACAATTATTTCAGAAATTTTATTTGCATTATGTCTTATATAATCGTTTTTTAATTCTATAAAATTATCTTCTATATATTTTATATTCATATTTTTTAGACATTTCTTTTGTATTTTATCAAGCAATACTTGACTTGCTCCATCATCTTTATATTTTTTAAAAGCCTTTTCTGATATCACTTCATTATTTACTATAATATAATCAATAAAATTATTTCCTGTATGCTTTATTATAGCATTTATATGATCTAAAGCATTATAATTATCAGTTTCACCTGGTTGGGTCATAATATTAGATACATAGACTTTTTTCGCATCTGATTTTTTTATAGAATCATATACTCCTTCAACAAGCAAATTAGGCATTATACTAGTATATAAACTACCTGGACCTATTACTATTATATCTGCATCTAAAATAGCTTTAGTAACTTCTTCTAAAGTATTTGCATTTTTAGGTTCTAAACTAACACTTTCTATGCTAGTATTTTTTAATTTTACTTCTTTAGGTATTCTTGACTCACCTTTTATAATATCTCCATTTTTTAGTTTAGCCACCAAATTAATATCAGTCAAAGTAACCGGTAAAACCTTCCCTGTTATAGCAAATATTTCACTCATTTTATAAACCGCTATTTCAAAACTTCCATACACACCATTCATAGCAGCTAAAAATAAGTTCCCAAAACTTTGCCCTTTTAAACTTCCTTCCTCAAATCTATACTGCATAACTTCATTCATAGTAGGCTCTATATTAGCTAAAGATAACAAACAATTTCTTATATCTCCAGGAGGTAACATTCCTAAGTCTTCTCTCAAAGCGCCAGATCCTCCACCATCATCAGCTACCGTAACTATGGCCGTTATATTTTTTGTATAATGTTTAAGCCCTCTTAAAAAAACAGACTGTCCAGTTCCCCCACCAATTACCACTATTTTAGGACCTTTATCTTTTGACTTAACTTCTTGGCTATCTTTTTTTAATTTTAGATATAAATATGAAGAATATATAAACAAAACCCAGCCTAAAATTCCTAAAATTGATTCCATATACTCCTCCACCTATTTAAGAGTAAAATCTCTGTGCTTTTTAATTACTCTATATCCATTTTTCAGTAATTCATCATATAAAAGATTAGATATAGTAACCGACCTATGTCTTCCACCAGTACAACCAATACCTATTACTAAATGTTGCTTTCCTTCTTCTATGTATTGAGGAATTAAAAATGACACCATGTCATTAAGTTTATTATAAAATTCTTCACTTACTTTAGAATTCATAACGTAATCTCTAACTTCTTTATCATCACCAGTTTTTGGCCTTAAAGTTTCTATATAATATGGGTTCGGTAAAAATCTAACATCAAAAACTAAATCTGAATCAATAGGTATACCATGTTTAAATCCAAAAGAAACAATAGATATAGTAAGTTTACTCATATTATCTCCTACCGAATATATCTTACCCAACTCATCTTTTAAATGCTTTGGTTTCATATTAGTAGTATCTATTATACAAGTTGATTTTTCTTTTAGATGTTCCATTATCTCTCTTTCTTTTTTTATACCTTCTGGTATTTGTGTATCTTTAGATAATGGATGATTTCTTCTTGTCATTTTATATCTTTTTAATAAAACTTCATCAGAACAATCTAAATACAATATCTCATATTTATAATTTTGCTCTTCTAATGAATTTAAGCTTTTATATAACTCCTGGAAAAACTTTCTTCCCCTTATATCTACACCTAATGCTACCTTATCAATAGTAGAATTTGGTTGATAACATATTTCTGCAAATTTAGTTATAAGTGCAGGAGGCAAGTTATCAACACAGTAAAAACCCATATCTTCTAAGACTTTCATAGCCTCACTTTTTCCAGAACCAGAAAGTCCAGTTACTATTATAAATTTCATATAATAAACTTAACTCCTTTCTACAAGCTTATATTCTCTATCAATGATATATCCAAATTAGCTTCTTTTATAATATCTAGTGCTACCTCAAAATCTCCAACTCTTTGAGGAATATGTGCATCAGAACCTATTACAAACTTATTTTTTATATCCTTTATCTTATTAATTTGAGATACATTTAAAAATCCGTGGCTACTATTTATCTCTAGTCTTGTATCAGTTTCTTTAGCTACTTTCGCAACTTCCTCTATATAAACTTCTCCCTTATCACCAGGATGAGTTATTATAAATATATCGTTATTTTTCATTGCATTTATTAAAGCCAAGGTGTTATATTCTTTAGTTCTTTCACTTTTTAATAAACGATTACTAAAATGATTTAGTACCCCTTTAAATGATGTTGGTGTAGATCCAAAATGGTATCCTGCCATTATATAATCGCAAAATTTAAGTATTTCATCATTAGTATCTATATTCCCTTTATTATCTAGTATATTACATTCCATACCAAGAAGTATATTTATATCTTTATATTTATCATTTAATAAATCCACTTCTTCTCTCATTTTCTTTAAATCCTTCAGTTTTATGCCAAATCCTAAATGTTTATATCCATGATCTGATATACCAATAGTTTTTATTCCCTTTTTAATAGCTTCAACTACATTATCTTCTATTGTTCCTCTACCATGACTATATGTGGTGTGGGTATGATAATCCGCAAGTATATTCATTAATTAATCCTCTCCAACTATTTTTATTTCTTCTTCTAGTTCTACATTAAACTTTAACTTGACTATATTTTTTACTATATCAATAAGATTTATTATATCTTTTGCAGTAGCTTCTCCCGTATTAACTATAAACCCACTATGTTTTTCAGAAACTTGAGCTCCCCTTAAAGTTAATCCTTTTAAATCGGCATCTTGTATCAACTTTGCTGCAATATATCCTTCAGGTCTTTTAAAAGTACTTCCTCCACTTGGTAAATTAAGAGGTTGATTAGTTACTCTTTTTTTAGTCATTTCATCCATAGTAGATTTAATCTCATCATAATCACCTTTTTGAAGATTAATTTTAGCTGATAAAACTATATAGTTCTTTTCTTTAACTATACTGTTTCTATATGAAAATTTCATTTCTTCGTTTTCTAACTCTAAAATCTCTCCATTTTCATCAATTACCCTTACACTTTCTATAATATCTTTCATTTCCCCACCGTATGCACCTGCATTCATAGTTATAGCACCGCCTAAAGTACCAGGTATACCAGATGCGAACTCAAACCCTTTTAAATTAGATTTAAGAACTACTTTACCTATAACAGAAAGCATTGCCCCAGAATTAGCAACTACTTGATTTTCGTTTATTTCAAAATAATTAAAACTATCAGAAATTTTTATAACTACTCCCCTTATTCCACCGTCTTTTACAAGCATATTAGAACCATTACCCATAACAAGATATGGTATATTTTCTTTTTTAAATAAATTTATAACATCAATTATTTCTTCTTCATTTCTAGGCTTTACTAATATATCGGCTACTCCACCAACTCTAAATGAAGTATGCTTTTTCATAGGTTCATCTAATTTAATATTTTCTTCATGTAATATATCTAATAAACGTTCATATATTTTTTTAGTATCCAACTTCTCAACCCTCCTTATTTAATATAACTATATAATTATACTATATTAATTAATAATAATTAATATAATAATGTATTTTTAAAAAAATCACAATATAAGTAAGGATTTTCAATTTTATAAAATAAAAATTCAATGTCATATTATTAATCTTTTTGTATACATAGTACAAAATTTGTTGTATAATATCTAAGAAATTTTTTAAAAAAGGAGAATTATAATGAGCGATAAAAAAATGCTTGTACCTGCTGAAATATGTAACTATACTGTTGAAGCTGGTATAAAAAAAGCAAATACTTCAACTGATAAAGTACTTGCTTCTTCATTTTTAGCTGGTGCTTATATCACATTTGGAGCAATCGGTTCTGTTGCCGCATCTTATAATCTTTTAGCAAATCCAGCAACTTATGGACTTGGTAAAATGGTTGCAGGACTTATGTTCCCTACTGGACTTATATTAGTTTTATTAGCTGGTGCAGACTTATTCACAGGAAATATTTTATTAACACTTGCTGCACTAAAAAAGAAAATAACTTGGTCTCAAGCATTCAAAAACTGGGCATTAGTTTGGATAGGAAACTTACTAGGTGCTTTAGTTGCAACGTTCTTAATTTCATTGTCTGGTGTATTTAACTGGACTGATGGACTTTATGGAGGAGTTATTTTAAAAACTGGTATCGGAAAACTTGGTTCTGACTGGTTATCTTTAATAGCATCTGGTATATTATGTAACTGGATTGTTTGTGCTACAGTTTGGATAACTTATGCAGCAAAAGATGTTACCGGAAAAATATTAGCAGGGTTTTTTGGAATATTCTTATTCGTATGTACAGGATTTGAGCATAGTGTTGCTAATATGGCATACCTATTCTCATCATTTTTCAATAAAGGTAATGAATTATATCTAGAAGCAGCACATAAAACTTTATCTGATGCATCTGTAATAAATTTACCTAATATATTCTTAAATAACTTAATACCTGTTACTATAGGAAATATCCTAGGTGGTATGATATTCGTTGCAGGTATATATTACTTTATATTCAAAGAAAATAACTAAGTTAAAAAGACTATTGTAAATCTAATTTATAATAGTCTTTCTTTTATATCTAATCAATTGTATAATCTAATAGGGAGGTTTTTATGATTAGATTGGAAGAATTCGGTTATGAAATAGCTTTAACTATAATTTATTTATCAAACTTTTTGGCAATTTTAAATCTTCTTTTCAAAAAAAGAAGAAATACAGAAACTACAGTTGCTTGGATTTTAGTTTTAATAATCGCTCCAGTAATAGGATTTATACTTTATATAGCATTCGGTAGAGGAATTGCAAAAGATAATATGTTCAAAATAAAAGAAGTCGAAGATAAAATACTAAAAGAAGGTATTTTTCAAACTAAATCTGGATTCGATTATAATTTAAAAGAAAATCCTATACTGCTTGAATATAAAGATATGATTTATTCACTAGCAAATTCTAACAATGCAGTACTTACTACTAATAATGATGTTTGTATATATCCTGACTCTAGTGAATTTTTCAATGATTTATTAAAAGAGTTAGATAATGCAAAAGAATACATTCATATACTATTTTATATATTTAAAGACGATGAATTAGGAACTAAAATAATAGATAAATTAATAGAAAAATCTAAAGAAGGTGTTGAAGTTAGATTTTTATACGATGCAGTCGGAAGTAGAAGTTTAAAATCAAAAACTATACACAAACTAAAAGAAAATAATATAAAAGTCGATGCTTTTTTCCCTTCTTTTATGAAAATACTTAATGTAAACGTAAATTACAGAAATCACAGAAAAATAGTAGTGATAGACGGAAAAACAGGGTTTTTAGGTGGTAATAACGTAGGTGATGAATATATTGGAAAAAATCCTAGATTCGGTTATTGGAGAGATACACATTTAAAATTAGTTGGTGAGTGTGTTAGAGATTTGAATATAAGATTTTTACTTGATTGGAGATATACTAATAAAGAAGACTTGGATTTAAAAAAGTATTTTAACAAACCAAAAATATTTACAAATACTCAAACAGGAATACAGATAGTATCTAGTGGTCCAGAAAGCACTGAATTAGATGAAATAAAATTTGGATATATAAAAATGATACAAAAAGCAAAAAAATATATCTATATACAAAGCCCTTACTTCATACTTGATAAAACTCTAACTGAAACTCTAAAAATAGCTTGTTTTTCTGGAGTAGACGTTAGAATTATGATACCAGAAAAACCAGACCATCCTTTTGTATACTGGGCATCATCTTCTTATGCAGGAGAACTTTTAAAATATGGTGCAAAATTATATAATTATGATTACAATGCATTTTTACATGCAAAGACTATCGTAGTTGATGATAAGGTTTGTTCTATCGGTACTGCAAATATGGATATAAGAAGTTTCGAACTAAACTTTGAAATAAATGCTTTCATATATTCTGAAGATATCGCAAAAAAACAAAGAATAATATTCGAACAAGATGTAGAAAAATCTAAGGAAATAACTCTTGATGTTTATAATTCTAGAACTAGAAAAGTTAAAATAAAAGAATCTATATCGAGACTGTTATCTCCTATACTTTAGGGTGATTATATGAAACTTTTAGATGATTTTATAAACTCGTTAGATAAAAATAAAGACAATTTAATGGATACGCTACATTTTTGCCAAGAAAGTTTTGGTTATATATCAGAAGAAAACAAAGATTATATAGCTAAATCTCTAGATGTAAAAGTTTCAAAAATAGATGAAATATTAAATTTTTATTCTTATTTTAAAACAAAAAAGGATAAAGAAAATAAAATTATCATATGTTCTGGAGCTCTTTGTCAAAAAAAAGGTAGTGAAAAACTTACTAAAGAACTTGAAAACTTAAATAAAAACAATGATTTTTATATAGAGAATTCTAGATGTATAGGTGCTTGTGGTATGGGTCCAATAGTCGTTTTAAATGATAAACCATACCCCAAAGTAGAAGTAAAAGATTTAAGTAATATCTTAAAAACTGAATGATATATTAATTTAATAACATAAAAAAGTGGACTATTAAAAATAATAATCCACTTTTTATTATTTATTTTTATTATCTATTAACTTAGCTAAATTCTTAGTAAATTCTTTAGCAGAATCATATCCCATACCTCTTTGTCTATAATTCATAGCGGCAACTTCAATTATCATAGCAGTATTTCTTCCCGGCTTAACAGGAACTACAAGTTTTTCTATCTCAATATCTAATATACTTTCATACTCTCTATCAAGCCCTAATCTATCATAATAATTATCTTCATTCCAAGCTTCAAGGTGAATTACCATATCAATCATTTTAGAAGTTTTAGTAGCTCCTACACCATAAAGACTTTTTACATCTATTATTCCTATTCCTCTTATTTCCATGAAGTGTCTAAGAACTTCTGGAGCTTGACCTATTAATATATCATCATCTATTTTTCTAATTTCTACTGCATCATCTGCAACTAATCTATGACCTCTTTGAATAAGTTCAAGAGCAGTTTCAGATTTACCTATGCTACTTTCTCCTTTTATTAAAACACCTATTCCATAAACATCTACTAAAACTCCATGTATAGTTATATTAGGAGCTAATTTATCATCTAAATAATTAGATAATTTATTTATAAGTCTAGTAGTATTTCTTTTTGTAGTTAAAACTATTCTATCGTATTTTTTTGCAAACTCTAAAACATCTTCATTAACTTCTAAATCTCTAGAAACTATAAGGGCAGGTATTTCATAAGAAAAAAATTTATCTAAAGTTTTTCTTCTAGTTTCTTTATCCATATTCCCAAAGTAAGTATATTCACTTTTTCCAACTATTTGTATTCTTTGATATGCAAAATACTCAAAATATCCTGCAAATTGAAGTCCTGGTCTATTTAAATCCTGTGAATAAACATAATACTCTTTATCTTCAGGCATATAAATAACTTCCAAGTTAAGGTCTTTTATTATCTCTTTTACAGATATTTTTTCTACTAAATTCATAAAACTACTTCTCCCTATTCATATTCTTAAAAAAATCATACACATTTTGTGCAGATAATCTATTCATACCTTCTACTTCTAGCAATTGTTCCACAGTAGCATCTTCTATATTTTTTATATCTTTAAAATGGCTAATAAGCGATTTTTTTCTTTTTTCTCCTATCCCTTGTATATCATCTAAAACGGAT
This sequence comes from Romboutsia sp., assembly GCA_017889265.1. Classification (GTDB taxonomy): domain Bacteria; phylum Bacillota; class Clostridia; order Peptostreptococcales; family Peptostreptococcaceae; genus JAGHEK01. Next base: position 15,777 of record JAGHEK010000049.1, read on the forward strand.
TTTGTCAAAGATTTATTTCTTATACTTCTATGATAATTTATAGCATAATTATGTACTTCTTCTTGAATACTAGCTACAAATCTATAAATATCAGAACTCTTATCTAAAACTATATCTTTTTCTAAATTAATAAGGCCTTTAGTTTTATGTTTGTCATCTTTATACATTCCCCAAACAGGGATATTTTCTTTAAGTATTTTTTTTACAGCACTAACTTGACCTTTTCCACCGTCTAAAAGTATCAAATCCGGTAAATTATCTTGTTTTAATCTCCTCTTAAGAACTTCTTTCATAGAACTATAATCGTCCATTCCAACTACTGTTTTTATTTTATATTTTCTATACTCCTTCTTTTCCTTTTTCCCATCAATAAAAACCACCATAGCCCCTATCGAATCTACTCCAGAAATATTAGAAATGTCAAATGCTTCTATTCTTTTTGGAATATTTTCTAAATCTAAAATATCCTTTAGTTTTTCTAAAACTCCTATACTTTTTTCATATTTTAATCTATTTGAAGTATTAAATTTTTCTAGATATTCTAAAGAGTTTTTCTTAACAAGTTGTATTAAACTTCGCTTTTCACCCTTTTTAGGAACTCTTATCTCTACTTTCCTTCCTTTTTTAGAAGATAAATACTCACTAAGTAAAAATATATCTTCTATTTCTTCTTCAATTATTATTTGTCTTGGAATATATTCTTGATTTATATAAAATTGTTTAACAAAAGTAGTAAGTATATCTTTATTATCGCTATCTTTTACGCCCTCGAATATAAAGTGTTCTCTCCCTACTATCTTACCATTTCTTACAAAAAATATTTGGACACAAGCTTCATCTAAAATTTTTGACATAGCTATAACATCTTGTTCTAAATCAGATATAGTAGTATCTATTTTTTGTTTATTTAAAATTTCTTCTAAACTTCTTATTTTATCTCTATAAATACTAGCTTCCTCAAATTTTAAATCAATAGATAATTCGTTCATTTTCTCTTTTAAATTATTTATTAACTTTTCTTCTTTTCCAGATAAAAACATAACAATATCATTTATCATATCGTTATATTCTTCTTTTTTTACATTTCCAGTACAAGGTCCTACACATTTATTTATATGAAGGTTCAAGCAAGGTCTTACGTTATTTTTTATTGCTTTTTTGATATCTATATTACAAGTTCTTATAGGAAGAATATTTTTTATAACCTCTAAAGTATCATTAAGCGCAGTTATATTAGTATAAGGTCCAAAATATTTACAATTATCTTTTAAAACTTTCCTAACTTTTAAAATTCTTGGATAATCTTCATTAGTAGTTATTTTTATATATGGATAAGTCTTATCATCTCTAAGAAGTATATTGTACTTAGGTCTGTACTCCTTTATCAAATTACATTCTAGAATTAGAGCTTCTAATTCTGAATCGGTTATTATATATTCAAAACTACTTATATTACAAACCATAGAAATAACCTTAGATGAATGGTTTTTAGATGAATTAAAATATTGTCTTACTCTATTTTTTAAGGAAACAGCCTTTCCTACATAAATTACTTTTTCATTTTCATCTTTCATCAAATAAACACCTGGTTTATCTGGCAACTTCTTTAGATTTTCCTTTATATCAAACACTAAAAACACCTCTATACAATTATACAAAAAAAGACTAGTTTTAAACTAGCCCTATATATTCTTTTATTTCTTCTAAAGTTGCATAAGATGATATAGCTCCTTTTTTAGTAGTACTATATCCTGCATAATGATTAGAGAATAAAAGATAATTTCTTAAAGTTTCTTCATCTAGATTTTCTAAATCAGAAACACTAACATCATCATTTAATAAACTATATAAAAAGCTTCCTATGAATGAATCTCCTGCTCCAGTAGTATCTATTGCATTAACCACATTTCCAGGTATTTTTACAGTTCTATTTTTAGTTATAGCCTCTGCCCCATCTTTTCCTTTAGTGAATAATACTAATTTAACGTTCCCTGTAAATAAAACTTCCTTTGCTTTTTCCATATCATTATAACCAGTTATAAATTCAAGTTCTTCATCAGAAATTTTTAGAACGTGTGCAAGTGGTAAAAACTCAAGTATAGCATTTTTACAATCAGTTTCACTTTCCCAAAGAGGAAGTCTAACATTTGGGTCAAAACTTATTATAGAATTATTTTTAGTAGCATATTCAATAGCTTTTTTATGAGCATACTTCATAGGACTTTCAATTAAATCAACCGAACAGAAATGAAGACTATGACAATCACTAAACCATTTTTCATCTATTTCATTTTCTTCTAAAAGCATATCTGCACTAGGATTTCTATAAAAAGAGAAATCTCTATTTCCATCTTCTTTTAAAGATACGAATGCAAGTCCTGTATTAGCTTTGTTAGTTCTTAGTACATAACTTGTATCAACATTAGCACCTTCTAAAACTTCTATTATATAATCTCCAAAAGCATCTTTTCCTAATTTAGATATAAAACTAGACTTCCCACCAAGTTTTGAAACTACTGCACTAACGTTAGCAGGAGCTCCTCCTGCAACTCTTTCAAAACCTTGAACATCTTTTAAACTACAACCTTTTTGATTTGGGATAAAATCTATTAAAGCTTCTCCTATTGAAATAACTTTTTTCATAAAAACCCTCCTAAAGTATATTAAATCCGTCTAATTCATAGATTTTAACATCTAAATTTTCACCTGATATTTTTATTCCTTTTTGATTTTCTGGATAGAATCTAGATGTAAATACTTCTTCTCCATCATTTATAAATATTTCTATTGAAGAAGTATCTAAAAATACTCTTATATTTTTAATATCTTCTAAATAACAACTTCTTTTAGTTCTTCCATATCCTGTTTCATCAAAATATAAACTAAATAAATTAGTATCTTTAGAATATTCTAAAGTAGCACCTTCTTTAACCACCATTTTAAAATTTATTTTGTTTTTAAAATCTATTTCAGTCTCAAAAACATCATAACATTCATCTTCTAAAGTATCTATATTTTTAAACTCTTTTTTATTTTTTCTAAGATTTTTTAATTCTTCAATAGGTGATTGAAGTAATCTATTGTCTTTTACTTTTAATTGTCTAGGAATAGTTAAAGCATGTTGCCATTTATACTCAACAGTTGGATTAGAATATAATCCCTCTATATCTGGTAGCCCCATCCATCCAATAAGTATAGTTCTACCACTTGAATCCTTGAATGTTTGAGGTGCATAAAAATCAAATCCTCTATCTATTTCCTCAAAATCACTTAACTTATAATCCGTACTTTTGTAATCCCCCTCAATAAAATAATATCCTGATTGATATATATTATTGTATTTTATACCGTCTTCCTCTACTCCTTGTGGAGATATTAAAAGTATATTTTTATCATCTATACTTATTAAATCTGGACATTCCCACATATACCCAAACTTTTCTTCACTTTTTATAGTATTTATATATTTCCAATTTATTAAATCATCACTTTCAAATAAAATAACTTGTCCAACATCATCTTTATCTCTAGCACCTTGTACCATATAAAACTTATCATCATCTTTAAATACTTTTGGATCTCTAACGTGACAAGTTAAATTACTTGGATAATCTTTGTTAGTTATTATTAATTTTTTGTTATCAAAATTTTTACCATCTTCACTAATTATTAAAATAGTGTTTTGTTCTTTACCATCATTTATATAATCGTAATCCCCTATGTTTTTTACATTTCCTGTATAAAATATGTTCATTTTACCATCATCAACTAAAGTAGAACCTGAGTAAGCCCCATGGCAATCAAAAGGTTCATCTGAAAATAAATCTGTCCCTTTGTTTTCCCAATTTATAAAATCTTTACTTGTATAGTGTCCCCAAAATTTAATACCACCATTTTCATTAAACGGAGAATACTGATAGAAAACATGATACTCTCCATTAAATTCACAAAGACCATTAGGGTCATTTAGCCAACCAACTGTCGGCATTAAATGAAATTTAAGTCTGTGACTATCTTTGTTTACAATATCTCTTAAATTATTTTCATAATCTCTAACTACATTTTTTAAATCCTTGCTTAAAGCATTCATAATAAAAAATCTCCTAATTTATATTTTTAAAGGCGTCAATTAATGACACCTTCTTAAAAAAATTTATTTAGTTTCATCCCAACCAAGTAAAAGTGTTGCAACAAATGCCACTCCTACTGATATAGCCATCATTATTATATAATGTATTGGTGAATGTAAATGAAGTAATATACCAAAAACTCCAGTTACTCCCGTTGCAGTTGCTCCAAGATGTGTTATTGATGCATATAAAGCTCCTGCTGCTCCACCTATTGCTCCACCTATAAACGGTCTCATAAATCTTAAGTTAACACCAAATATAGCAGGTTCTGTTATACCTAACATAGAGCTAAATGCAGAAGGATATGCTAAAGATTTTATCTTTTCATCCTTAGTCTTAACTGCTACTGCAAGTGCTGCTCCACCTTGAGCTAAGTTTGCTGCAGATGCTATTGGTAACCAATAAGTTACACCATATTTAGCAATTTGCCCTAAATCTATTATAGAATACATATGATGTATACCTGTAACTACCGTAGTAGAATAAATCCCACCTATTATCGCAGAACCTATACCAAATGGTATTTGAACTATTTGTTGAACTCCATCTAATAAAGCATTTTCTAAAAATACGAAAACTGGTCCAACTAAAGTTAAAGTAAGATAACCTGTTACAAATACAGTAATAAGTGGTGTTACAAATAAATCCAATACAGAAGGTACGATTTTATGAAGTTTATTTTCTATAACACTCATAATATAAGTAGCTATAACTATCGGAATAACATGTCCTTGATAACCAACTAATGGTATTTCATAAAGTCCAAACCAAACTGGTTGCATAGTTGAATATCCTTCAGAAACAGTCCAAGCATTTTGTAAGTCTGGATGTATCATAATCATAGCTATAACTGCACCTAAAAATTGATTTCCACCAAATACTTTAGCAGCACTAAACCCTATAAGAATTGGTAAGAAAAGATATGCAGCATTACTAAACATACTTAAAAATACAAACCAAGATGCACTAGTATCTATATTTAAAAATCCATTATTAACAGCAAAATTTATAGCTTCAGTAAGACCCATCATAAGCCCACCTGATACTATTGCAGGAATTATCGGAACGAATATATCTCCTAACGTTTTAATAACCTTTTTTATTTTGCTATCATTTGCACTAGCAGCCTCTTTAAGTTCTTCTTTTGAAACTTCTTTTTGTCCCGTAATCTTTACGAATTCTTGATAAACGTGATTAACTATACCAGTTCCAAAAATTATCTGAAGTTGACCAGATGCAAAAAATACACCTTTTACTCCTTCAATATCTTCAACAGCTTTTTTATTTACAACATCATTAGATTTTATAACAAGTCTAAGTCTAGTTGCACAATGTGCTGCAGAAACGATATTGTCAGAGCCTCCAATTTCATCAACAATACTCTGTGCTGTTTTCTTATAATCCATGAATAATTCCCCCATAAAATATTATATAGAATCATTGACAATATATATTATATGGGAAAACATTTGTTTTGTAAACATTTTCACATATATTTTATCAAATTAAGTAAAAAATAAGCTATCGCAATTGCAATAGCTTATTTTTTATCAAATATTATGATAACTTTGAATAAATCCCCATCTATTATTATATCAAATTTTCCACCTTGTAATTCTACAAAACTTTTTGCTATTGATAAACCTAAACCACTTCCTTCAGTATTTCTTGATTTATCACCTCTTACAAATCTTTCTGTGATTTCAGTTGATGTAAAATCTATTTCTTCTTTTGATATATTTCTAAAACTTATCTCAACTTTATCTTCAAAGTCAATTATATCTATATAAACTCTAGAATTTTCTAAAGCATATTTAGTAATATTTACTATTATATTTTCAAAAACTCTAAAAGTACGTTGACTATCAAGTCTAAGAATTAATTTATCATTTGGCATATTAGACTTTATAATAAGTGATTGTTCTTTTATTTTGTCATCTAGTTCTACTAAAGTTTGCTTTACTAAAGAAACTATATCAACATCATCTATATTAAAATTTATATCTCCACTACTTGCTTTACTAGCTTCAAATAAATCTTCTATTAAAGTTTGTAGTCTTTTAGATTTTTTATCTAATATTTCTATATACTCTTTTTGTTGTTCTTTAGTTATATCTTCATTTTTTAATAAATCCGTATAACTTATTATAGATGTTAGAGGAGTTTTTAAATCGTGGCTAACATTTGATATAAGCTCGGTCTTCATTTTCTGACTTTTAACTTCTTCTTCAACTGCCTTTTTAAATCCAGTTTTTATATTTATTATTTCTGCTTTATATGAACTAAATATCCCCATATCTTCATCTAATGAAACATCTAAGTTACCATTTGCTATTTCCTTAGTTATATCTAATAACTTATTGTAATCTTCACTAGCTTGTTTATAGAAATTATTTAATAAAACAAATACAACAACCGAATATATCAAAGCCCCAAATAAACCTATAAACCAAGTTATACACATTATTGATACAACTGCAAAGTTTATTAAAGATACTAAAAATATTCTTTTTGTATTGCTATCTTTTAAATCCAAAGTTTTTATAAATTTCTTTGTTTTGTGATATACATATTTAAAAATCTTATATGTTAAACAATTATTTTTTATATAATTTTTAATTCCACTTTTTAATATATGTTTAAATATTAAAACACTAAATACTACACCTGAAAAAACTGCTATCCAATAAAAAATATTTATAAAATATACTAAAGTTTTAGTACTTATTAAATCCAAATTTAAAATTTCTAGATATATTATATTTGAATTTAAAAATAATTCAAATTTATTAGCTATTGTATTTGGTATTAAAAAAGTTGGTGAAATAATTATAAGCGAAAATAATATCATACCTAAAATAAAAACTATTTCTATTGGTAAATTAATTATTTTATTAAATATTTTTATTTCTTTAACTCCTCTATATGGAATAAAAAATGAAATAACTATAAAAAATACTAAAGTTAATAAAACAAATAAAATAGCAGTTTGTTCAATTGAACTATACTCTACTTCGTATTTTCTATCTGAAATATTATCTGCATATGCTAAATCTTTTGGTATAGCATATACAAACTTAGCATTCTTTATAGGCTTTAAACCTACAAAGTCCTCAATTACTTTTTCTTTTTCTATAAATCTTATTTGATTTTCTACCTTGATTTTATCTGCACCATATACTTTTTCTATTTTTAAATTTCCTTTATCATCATAATCAAATACTATATAAAAATCATATTTTTCATCTATGTCTTTTGAATTATAATTGCTATCAAATAGCTTTTCTATTTCACTAGAACTTCTTTTTTCAGTAATAGAATTTTCTTTATTTAATACATAATATTCTAAATTAAGTGTATCTTCTAATTGATACGAATATTCATTTAAAATATCATTGAACTGCTCAATATAATTATTTTTTTCAACTTCTACATAAGATGATGAATTAGTATTCATATCCATAAATAATTCTGAATACGGCATCTCATTGTTTTTTGTTATAGTTTTATAATATAAACAATAATTGTCTATTACAATATCTCTTAGAATATCTGTTACTACCTCGTAAATATTATATCTATACTGTTCACTTAATTTTTCTATCTTAGGATATGATAATAACATTCCTATACTAGATGTTAAAATTATAAATAATACCATTAAAAAAGCTACTAGTTTACTGCTTTTCGATTTTATATCCAACACCCCACACCACCTTTATATATTTTGGATTTTTAGGATTAACCTCAATTTTTTCTCGTATGTTTCTTATATGAACCATTATAGTATCAGTATTAACTGCTCTTTCCTTCCAAACATTTTCATATATTTCATCTGCAGAAAATACCCTTCCTGGATTTTTCATAAGCAAATATAATATTTTAAATTCTATCGGAGTAGTTTTTATAATTTTTCCGTCAATACTAACTTCTTTAGTGTCCTGATTTAGTTCTAATCCACCTATTGTAAAAACTGATTCATTTAAAACATTATTTTCTTTAATACTTAAAAACTTTTTATATCTTCTTAGTTGAGAATTCACTCTAGCTAGTAACTCTAGAGGATTAAATGGTTTTGTTATATAGTCATCTGCTCCTATATTAAGACCATTTATCTTATCTATTTCTTCAGATTTTGCAGATAACATTATTACCGGGAAATCATAATCATTTCTTATTTTCATAGTAAATTCTATTCCATCCATTTTAGGCATCATAATATCTACTATTGCTAAATGTATGATTTCTTTTTCTAAAACTTCTAATGCCTCTAAGCCGTTATTAGCTATAAAAACTTTGTACTCTTGATTTATTAGATATATTTCTATTGCTTTTGCAATATCTTTTTCATCTTCAACTATCAAAATATTATAAATCATCATTTCCTCCTCGTTTAATATAATAACTTTAAATTTTTAAGATATTATGTATATAATTCTAAAGATTTTCTAAAGATTTAATTAAAAAAGTGTAGAAAAATTATTCTACACCTCAAAATATATCTTATAAATACCTTAAAAACTGAATTAAATAACTACCTTTTAAAGTTTCTATTTCATCTTTATCTAATTTTCTTTTTCCAAAACTGATAAAACCATTATTTTTATAAAAATTCATTAAGTACTCATTTTCTTCACATTCAAGATAAACTATTTTTCCTCCTACATCCATTTGAGTTTCTCTAACCTTATCACAAGCTATTTTTAGTAATTCATCCCCTTTTATATATTCATTTAATCCATTATTATAATTTTTACCTAACTGACCAATAAGTATCGAGCTAAGAATATATGTATTAGTTTCTTTATCGTAAGTAGCAAACTTTGATATTCGCTTTTTAAGTGTATTGCTTAACGATTTACTACTTATAGATATAATTTTATTTGATAAAGCAAAATATCCTAATAAACTAAGGTTATCATCTATAATACTAAATACTAAATGAATACCTGCTAAGCCTTGTTTTGAAAATTCTATGGATTTTAATTTTATAAAATCTTCAACATCTTTATTTTTTGGACAGCAAAAATTAGAGAGGATCTGTTTAGATTTCTCCTCTCCTAATTCAGAAATAATATAATTCAAATTAACTACCTTATATCTATTTTCCATTTACAGACCTCTAAATAAATCCTTTACTTCTTCTTTCTTTATAGTTTTATATTTTAATTTTAATTCTTTAGTGTTTTTTTTATCATAAGCAGTTTCCAAAGTGTCTACAAAATTCTTTCCTAATTTTCTATCTTTTATATTAACATTTTTTAATATACTCTTTGTAGCCAATACAATCACCACCATCCAATTATTATTATATTCTATATCAAATAACTATTCAAAATATCTTTTTAAAAACTTTCCTGTATATGAACCATCTATTTTTGAAACTTCTTTAGGAGTACCTGTTGCAATAATTTCCCCACCTTTGTTTCCACCTTCTGGACCTAAATCAATTATATAATCACAAGTTTTTATAACATCTAAATTATGTTCTATAACAACCATAGAATTTCCATTATCACAAAGCCTCTGAAGTACTGTTATAAGTTTATTTACATCTTCCATATGAAGTCCAGTAGTAGGCTCATCTAAAATGTATAAAGTTTTTCCTGTTGGTCTTTTTGAAAGTTCTGTCGCAAGTTTTATTCTCTGAGCTTCTCCTCCAGATAATTGTGTTGAAGGTTGTCCAAGTTTTATATAACTAAGCCCAACGTCCATTAATATTTGTAGTTTTCTTTTGATTATAGGAATATTTTCAAAAAATTTTAATGCTTCTTCTATATTCATATCCAATACATCCGAAATAGTTTTTTCTTTATATTTAACTTGTAGAGTTTCTCTATTATATCTTTTACCTTTACATACTTCACAAGGAACGTAAACATCTGGTAAAAAGTGCATTTCTATTTTTATTACACCATCTCCACTACAAGCCTCACATCTACCACCTTTTATATTAAAACTAAATCTACCTTTTTGATATCCTCTAGCTTTTGCTTCGTTAGTCGATGCAAATAAATCTCTTATATTATCAAAAATCCCAGTATAAGTTGCAGGGTTTGAACGAGGTGTTCTACCTATTGGGCTTTGGTCTATGTTAATTATTTTATCTATATTTTCTATTCCTTTTATCTCTTTATGCTTTCCTGGTTTGTCTTTTGATTTGTTTATCTTAGAAGATATAGCTTTAAATAAAATATCGTTTATAAGAGTACTTTTACCACTTCCAGATACACCAGTTATACAAACGAATTTTCCAAGAGGTAATTTAAGGTTTACATTCTTTAAATTATTTTCGCTAGCTTTTATTATTTCTATAAACTTTCCATTTCCTTCTCTAATAGTTTCTGGTATTTCTATTTTTCTTTTTCCACTTAGATACATTCCAGTTAGAGATTTTTCGTTATTTATTATATCTTCTAAAGTACCTTTTGCTACTATTTCTCCTCCGTATACTCCTGCCCCTGATCCTATATCTACTATATAATCACATTCTCTCATAGTATCTTCGTCGTGTTCTACTACTATTAATGTATTTCCAATGTCAGTTAAATGTCTTAGAGTTTTTATTAATCTATCATTGTCTCTTTGATGTAGTCCTATACTCGGTTCGTCTAATACGTATAAAACTCCAACAAGTGCCGAACCAATTTGAGTAGCAAGTCTTATTCTTTGAGCTTCCCCTCCAGATAATGTTCCTGCTTTTCTAGATAAAGTAAGATAATCAAGCCCAACATCACTTAAAAATTTAGCTCTAGACTTAATCTCCTTTAATATTTCAGATGCTATGAGTTTTTGTTTATCAGTTAAATTAATATTTTCTATATAATTTATTAGTTCAGAAATAGAAAAATCAGTTACTTCCATTATATTTTTATTATCAACCAATACATATAAAACTTCTTTTTTTAGTCTTGCACCTTTGCAATTTGGACAAACAGTTTCCGTCATATATTCTTCAATTTTTTCTCTTGCTATCTCTGAAGTAGTTTCGCTATATCTTCTTTTTAAATTACTAATTATTCCTTCAAAATAAGTCTGATGCTTTTTTATACCACCGTACTTAGATTCATACTCAAATTCAAGTAAATTCTTATTATCTCCATATAAAATAGCATCTAAAAATTCTTTAGGTAAATCCTTTATCGGAGTTTCTAGCGATACATTATAAATATTCGCTAAAGCATTTATCATTTTGCTATAATAAGTATCATCATTTACGTTTCCAAAAGGAGCAATCCCTCCTTGTTTTATAGATAATTCTTTATTTGGGATAACTAAATCTATATCAACTTCCTTACTCTCTCCAAGTCCATTACAAACCTCACAAGCTCCAAAAGGACTATTAAAAGAAAACATTCTAGTAGATAATTCTTCTATCGCTATTCCGTGGTCTGGACAAGCAAATTTAGTAGAATAAAGAATTTCCTTATCATCGACTAAAGCTATGATAAGTCCGTCTGATAATTTAATAGAAGTTTCAATCGAATCTGCAAGTCTATTTTCAATTCCTTCTTTAATTATTATTCTATCTACTACTACTTCTATATTGTGTTTTTTATTTTTCTCTAAATTTATTTCATCAGTTACTTCATAATTTTCACCGTCTACTCTTAATCTTACAAACCCTTCTTTTTTAATATTTTCTATAAGATTTTTATGAGTTCCTTTTTGACCTCTAGCAATAGGTGATAGTATTTGAACTTTAGTTTTTTCAGGAAATTCCATAATTTTGTCAACTATTTCTTGAACAGTCATTTGACTTATTTTATTCCCACAAACCGAACAATGAACTTCTCCAACCTTTGCAAATAAAAGCCTTAGATAGTCATAAATTTCAGTTACAGTCCCAACCGTTGAACGAGGATTTTTCGATGTAGTTTTTTGGTCAATAGAAATCGCCGGAGACAAACCTTCTATATATTCAACATTTGGCTTTTCCATTTGTCCTAAAAACTGTCTAGCATAAGCCGATAAACTTTCAACGTATCTTCTTTGACCTTCTGCATATATAGTATCGAATGCCAACGAAGATTTACCCGAACCAGAAAGTCCTGTAAAAACTATAAACTTATCTCTTGGAAGTTCTAAATCTATATTTTTTAGATTATGCTCTTTTGCACCTTTTATAATTATTTTGTTAGCCATTATTTCTCCCTTTCTAGTTCATTTATTTTATCTCTTAACATAGCAGCCTTTTCAAATTGTAAGTTTTTAGCCGCTTCTAACATTTCTTCTTTTAATTTTTCTATATCAAAATCATTATCTATTTCATAACAAATTTCTTCCTCTGCAACTATTGTCGCTTCTATAACATCTCTAACTCCCTTTTTGATAGTTTTTGGAATTATATTATGTTCTTCGTTATATTTTTGTTGTATTTCCCTTCTTCTTTTAGTTTCATCTATTGCTTTTTGCATAGATTTAGTTATTTTATCTGCATACATTATAACTTTACCTTCAGAATTTCTAGCAGCTCTACCGATAGTTTGAATAAGTGATGTTTCAGAACGTAAAAATCCTTCTTTATCTGCATCTAAAATAGCAACCAAAGAAACTTCTGGTATATCAAGCCCTTCTCTTAATAAGTTTACACCTATTAATACATCAAATTCGCCTAATCTTAAACTTCTTATTATCTCAACTCTTCCTAAAGTATCTATATCAGAATGAAGATATTTAACTTTAATGCCTACTTCTTTTAAATAATCAGTTAAATCTTCACTCATTTTTTTAGTTAAAGTAGTTATTAAAACCCTTTCATTCTTCTCGATAGTCTTATTTATTTCATATATCAAATCATCTATTTGATTTTCAATAGGTCTTACAAAAATCTCTGGGTCTAAAAGTCCAGTAGGTCTTATTACTTGTGTTGCAATAGTATTTGAATGAGTTATTTCATATTCTCCAG
>JAGHEK010000050.1 GCA_017889265.1 Romboutsia sp.
AGTTTAAATATAATTTGAGGAGGTGGTAGTATGACATCAATAGATTTATTTATATTAGGTGTAACATTTGGTATATCAGTTTATTTTAAAGTAACTAAAGGTGGTGATTAATATGTTTTACTTTTTAGCAGGTTTTGTTGTAGGTTTAGGAGTAGCCTATTTATTTGGTTCAAAAAAGTCATTTGCTTAAATTAAAGCATTCAAAAAGTTCTAAAAGAAGCTCACATTGTTAGAGATTCTTTTTCTGTGTCACTAAAAAATAAGTTGGAGGTAATAAAATTGTTTGATAAAAGAAATGAAATAATAAACAATCTGTTCAAACAAGAGTTTGAATTATTATTGAAGAGATATGAAGTTATAAGTGAAGAATCTGATAGTCTGATTGATAAAATATTCAAGTGTATTGATGAAGATACAAGAAAGCATTTAGTAGAAGAAAGAAATTTACTATTTGAAATAATAGATGAAGCAATGGAGTTGACACTTAATGAAGCACTTTATATTGTTTGGTATAGAATCAATATTGACGAATATTCTTGCTTTAAAGAAATGCTAGAGGATTACAACATTTTAAGTAGGGTTGGATATGCTGAAATAGCTGGTAGATACTTAATATACAAGGAAGGTTTTCAAATCAAGGAGTATATGTATACTTACCTAGAAAAGAATTTAGATGATTCTTATTTTGTAGATAGATTATTTGACAAAGATACTTTAATTGACTTTTGGATTGGCAGTACAAGTAAGTATGAAGCAATAGAAGAAATAATACAAAATAAAACACTTGAAGAGATAGTTAACCAAAAAGCAAAATTTGCTTTTACAAATGACATTGGAGCATGGATAGATATATTAAAAAATGAATTAGCAAATATGAAAGAAGAAGAATGTGAAGGTTATCGTGATTTATATCTATTTCCAGGAATTGAGATTACAGTTAATGGAGGTATTCACCTTTTAGCTATATTTGATTTAAATAAAGGTAGTGAGGATATAGCAGAGTTAATAGGATCTATTGAGTATAGCGGAACCAAGGGCGATTCAGATGGATGCACTAGAAAGTCATTTGAACATGTAATTCAAGATATTATAAATAAAGGTGGAATACCTATACCTGCTCATGTAGATATAGAATCAGGGATATTTAAAGAAGAATCAGGTGTTTCATTAAGAGATAGTATAAAAAGTGAAGGCATATTAGCATTAGAGGTGCATGACCCTGAATTTAATAAGCCACAAGTATATAAAGAACTTATGTTAAATCATTCTGAGGTTATAGGGTCTGATAGTCATAAACCTAAAGATATAGGTAGATTTTTTACATGGGTCAAAATGGAAGAACCTAGTTTGGATGCACTATGGTTAGCATTACATGATGGTAAAGATGGAGTATTACGATATGATGATAATAGTATAAGATATAATCCAAACGACATAACTAGTAGATTTTTTATAAAAAAGTTAAAAATAGAAAATGGGGCTAAAATAGGTTTAGGACCAAATAAATTTGAAATTGAGTTTAGTCCATGGATGTCTACTATTATAGGAGGAAGGGGATCTAGTAAATCTAGTATATTGAATTATATTAGGTTAGCAATAAATGGAGAAGAGGAACTAACAGATTCATTAAAAAGTGAGTTTGAGGAATTTGCTAAAGTATCTGAAGGTAGAAATAAAATAGGCATGTTAAGGGAAAACACAAAAATAAGAATAGAAATGTTGAAAGACAATAGAGAAATTGCTTTAATTTGGGATAAATATGATATATATGAAGAACATTATGATCAAATAAATGGCCAATGGATTGAAAAAGGGAAGGCAATGGATATTAATAAAAGATTCCCTATTCGTATTTTTAATCAAAAGGAGCTATATGAGATAACTAAAGATCCTAAGGTAATACTTAATCTTATAGATGGATTAACGATGAAAGAAGATATAGATATAATTCTAGAAAATTTAAAAGATCAATGGAAAGAGTCTAAAAGAATAGAAGACAAATTAAAGAAAGATATTGTAAATAAAGACATTATAAAGATCAATCTTTCAGATATAGAAGCTAAAATGAAGGTATTTGAGGAATCTGACTATGCTTCTATAATAGAAGAATATAAAAATACAAAAAGTTTAGAGTATAGTATAAATGGTTTATTCAAAGAGCATATAGAGAATATTAAAAAAATAGAAGATATGTCTAAGCTAATTAATTTATTGAGTATGCCAGAAGATATAAATGAAAAATTAGATGATAAATCAAAAGAAATTATTAAATCTAAAATAGATAATATAAATAACAAGTTAAGAAATATATTACAAGAAGTAGATAGTTTATTATTGGATAAAGAGGAAACAAAAAACATAACTGAAAATTTACCATGGAATGATACTAGGAATAGTGTAGAACTAAAATATCAAGAATTAGTTGATAGAATAGGAAGTGATACACCAGTTGATATTAATGTATACACTAAACTCGTAGAAGATAAGAAACGTTTAGAAATAGATTTAAAAAATATAGAATCTATAGAAGAATCTTATAGTAATCAGGTAAATAAATCAGATAATTTATTGGCAGAAATAAATAAACTAAATATAGAGGTTAGAAAAAAAAGGGTAGAGTTAATTGAAGAATGGAATAATAAAAATTTAGGCATAAAAATTAAGCTAAATTTAATGGGAGATATAATAAATGCAGAACAAGAGTTTAGAAAGATAATAAGAAAGACAGATACAACATTTAAGAAAGATATATGTGAAATAGATGATGATGGTGTAATTAAATCAGGTATAATATATGATATATGTAATATACATAAATCGGAGGATAGTGTAGAAAAGATACTTGAGAGTTTAACAAATAAAATGAAAAATTTATGCGATGTTGATAATGATATTTATGAAAATTACAGTAAAAATTTTAATAAACATATGAGAAGGATATATGAAACAAATAGAGAAGACATAAATGAATTAATGCTTTGGGTTCCAGAAGATAAAGTTAAATTATCGATTGTTGATAACAAAAGAGAAATTGATGTAGATCAAGGATCAGCAGGACAAAGAACGGCTGCTATATTAGCTTTGATTTTATCCTTAGATGATAGACCTTTGATAATTGATCAACCAGAGGATGATTTAGATACAAAACGAATTTCAGATTTAGTTGTGACTGGAATTCGAAACTTAAAGTTAAAGCAACAGGTTATTGTTGTTACACATAATCCGAATATACCTGTAAATGGAGCATCAGAACAGGTTGTTCAATTAGGTTTTATTAATGGTCAAATAAACAAAAGAACATATGGTGCTTTACAGAAAAAAGATGTAAGGGAAGCTATTTGCGATGTAATGGAAGGTGGCAAAGTAGCTTTAAACAATAGATATCATAGAATATCAAAAGCACTAGAATAAATTTTAAATACTTTTACAGGTGTTGAATAAGCAGTAGATAGATTATTATGATGTTCAGTATATGAAGAAAACACACCATCTTGAATATTATAGTAATTAAAAGCATTATAAGTAGTATCCCAAAGTGATATGAGTAAGGCTTTACCATTAGATTCTAAATTTAAAATTCGTTCCTTAGTTAATTGTAAATACATAAAACCTCCTAGTGTTTTATTATAAGTATACTCAAAAAACTAAGTTATTATTACATATAGATGAATTTAAAAATCGTGGGTATTATTCCTGAGATTCGTCTCCACCATTGAAATCCACGAAAGGGGTATTGGCTTAAAATAGCCGATATCCTTTTTTTGTAGAGTAATAAACAAAAGATGGTATATAAGTTTTACATGATAAAGTAGTAAACTATATAAGGTGGTGAACAATTCATGATTGAGGTTCCAGAGTATTTATTTAATACATTATTACTAGATCGTACAACAAGAAAGAATATTTGTTGGGCAACAGACTACTATATATCTCATGGAGATGCGTATTTACCACAAGAACCTATTACAAGGGATTTAATCATAGGATTAAATGCTAATCTTGTAAAACCAAGGGTACTACGCTCAAATGATGAGAAAAATAGACGAACAAAGGAAAAGGCAGAAGTTTTTACCCCATCTTGGGTATGTAATCAGCAAAATAATTTAATTGATGAAGAATGGTTCGAAAGAAAAAATGTATTTAATATAAGTGAGGGATACACTTGGAAGGCGGTAGAGGAAAAGATAGTATTTCCTGAAAATAAGAATTGGAAACAGTATATAGACGCAAGGCGTTTGGAGATAAGTTGTGGTGAAGCACCATATCTTGTCAGCAGGTACGATACAGTAACAGGAATTCTAATTTCAATAGGAGAACGGATTGGACTACTAGACCGTAAACTTAGAGTTGTAAACGAGAATGTAAATGATGAGGGTGAGTGGTTTATTTGGGTTAAACGAGCGTATGAAAGTATATATGGGTATGAGTATCAAGGAGATAATCTTATTATAGCAAGAACAAATCTTTTATATACTTTTATAGAAAATATGGAATATAAGTTTTCAAAAAAACCAAGTGAAGAGCAACTAAACATAATTGCGAAAATAATTTCATGGAATATATGGCAAATGGATGGAATAACAATGAGTGTACCATTTACTAGAACACAAAAAGCAGCTGTACAGATAAATTTTTTCGATGATTTAAATGAGGATATATCTCCTGGAGGAGAACAGATACCATGTAAAATTTTTGATTGGCGTTCAAATAATAGTTTAGAATTTGCTAGTATGTTAAAAGAGGGGAAAAATAATGGAAAAAAATAATATGCAGTTTACAAATACATTTAATTACAAAGTTATATATGCTTTCACTGTGAATGATGATAATCACAGAGGGTTGATAAAAATAGGGGATGCAACATTACATTCTTCCTTAACTCCTGATAAAATACCACCAAACTGCAGTGACCTTAATCAAGCAGCTTTGAAGCGTATCAGGGCGTATACAAATACAGTTGGAATTACTCCTATTCTTCTTCATACTGAACTTGCAATAAAAACAGTAAAAAATAAAGATAATAGTGTGAAGATAGAGGCTTTTCGAGATTATGATGTACATCGTATATTAGAAAATTCTGGTATAAAAAGAGCTAAAATAGAAGAAACAACAGGTAGAGAATGGTATCGAATAACAAAGGAATTTGCTGTTGAAGCAATAGAAGCAGTTAAGAAAAATTATGCAAATTTAAGTAATACTTCTATTAATGAATTTATTCCTGTTATATTTAGACCAGAGCAAAAAGAAGCTATAGAAAGAACTGTAAAACAGTTTAAAAAAGGTGATCGTATGCTATGGAATGCTAAAATGCGTTTTGGGAAAACACTAAGTGCTTTAGAAGTTATAAGGATATGTAAGTATAAAAAAACAATTATTCTAACTCATAGACCGGTAGTAAATGATGGATGGTATGAAGATTTCGGAAAGATATTTTATGGGACTAATTATATATATGGTTCAAAAACTAATGGATATAATCTTGAAGACTTGTTAGAAAAAGACAATAATTTTGTTTATTTTGCTTCTATACAAGATTTGAGAGGTTCAGAAGTTATTGGTGGTAAGTTCTCAAAAAACCATGCTATTTTTGATACAGTATGGGACTGTGTTATCGTTGATGAAGCTCATGAAGGTACAAAAACATCGTTAGGTGATGAAACAATTAAAGCGATTGTAAAGGAAAAGCAAGGAAATACAAAACTACTTGCACTATCTGGAACTCCATTTAACATTATGGACGAATATGATGATAATTCTATATATACTTGGGATTATATCATGGAGCAAGAATGTAAATATGAATGGGATAAGCAACATTTTGGGGATTCAAATCCTTATGAAGAATTACCTGAGCTTAGAATTTATACATATAACCTTGGTGATTTGCTTCATAATAGTAATTACATAACATATGAGGATAAGGCATTTAATTTTCATGAGTTTTTCCGAACTTGGACTAGCGATTATAAAAAAGATAATGCTCAAATGCCACCAACAGCAAACATTGGAGATTTTGTTCATGAACAAGATGTACAGTCTTTTCTTAATTTAATGACTAAAAAAGATGATGTTAGTTCATATCCATATTCAAAAGATGAATATAGAAATTTATTTAAACATTCTTTATGGATAGTGCCAGGTGTTCGTGAAGCTAGAGCTTTGAAAGAGTTAATGCTCAAACACCCTGTTTTTGGAAATGGTCAATTTAATATTGTTAACGTTGCTGGTAATAACGATGAGGAATCTATGGATGCTTTAAATAGTGTAAAAACAGCAATCAGGAATGCAGAAAAATTAGATACTTATACGATTACAATATCTTGTGGTAAATTAACTACTGGTGTCACTATAAAGGAGTGGACATGTGTGTTTATGCTTTCAGGTTCTTTCTCAACTTCAGCTGCTAATTATCTGCAAACCATTTTTCGTGTACAGTCACCCTGTAATAAAGATGGTAAAATAAAAACTACTGCTTATGTTTTTGATTTTGCTCCAGACCGCACATTAAAGATGGTATCTGAGGCAGTTTCTGTATCTACAAAAGCAGGGAAATCTGGAAGTGATGATAAGAAAATTTTAGGCAAGTTCTTGAATTATTGTCCTGTTATTTCAGTTACAGGTTCTCAGATGGAGGAATATAAAGCTGATAAACTTCTCCAACAGTTAAAGAGAGCTTATGCAGACAAAGTTGTTAGAAATGGGTTTGATGATAATAATCTTTATAATGATGAGTTACTAAAATTACAAGATGTAGATATTCAAAAATTTAACGATTTAAAAGGTATAATTGGTAAATCTAAAGCTGCACCTAAACAAAATGAGATAGTTATTAATGAACAAGGTTTAACGAATGAACAATATGAAGAATTAGAGAGAATGAAAAAAAAGCCGAAGAGGGAACTTACAGAAGAAGAAAAAGCAAAACTTGAAGAACTAAAAAAGAAAAAAAAGTTCGTAATGATGCTATTTCTATATTGCGTGGTATTTCTATTCGTATGCCACTTCTGATATATGGTGCTGATATTCCCTATGAAGAAGAAATTACTCTTGATAAATTTGTAGAAAATGTGGATGATTCATCTTGGAATGAGTTTATGCCAAATGGTGTAACAAAAGAAATGTTTGGGGAATTTAAAAAATATTACGACGAGGATATTTTTATATCAGCAGGACGTAGAATTCGTAATATAGCTCGTGAAGCTGATACTTTGAATCCAACAGAGCGTGTTAAAAAGATAGCCTCATTATTTTCTAATTTTAAAAATCCTGATAAAGAAACTGTGCTTACTCCATGGAGAGTAGTTAATATGCATATGTCAGATTGTTTAGGAGGGTATGATTTTTATGATGAGAATCATGAGGATATAATTGATGAGCCGAGATTTGTGAATCAAGGTCAAGTAACAGCCAACACATTAGCGAATACAAATGCTAAAATATTAGAGATTAATTCTAAAACAGGACTTTATCCTTTGTATATAGCTTATAGCATATATAGAACAAAATGTAAAGAGTATGATGAAAATAAATTTGACTTAGAATTACAGCGTAATATATGGAATGATGTAATTAAAAATAATGTATATGTTATTTGCAAGACACCTATGGCTAAACAAATTACTCAGAGAACACTAGCAGGATATTCAGGTACAAAAATCAATGCACATTATTTTGATAATCTTATTAACCAATTAAAAAATAAACCACAGCAGTTTATAGAGCGTATATTAAAACCGAGTTATTGGAAAAAAGGAGATGTTGGAAAAATGAAGTTTGATGCAATAGTTGGAAATCCACCATATCAAGAAAATATAGGAGGAGCAAGTGAAAATTCATCACTTTCTAAACAATTATTCCCTACTTTTATACAAAATACTATAGGACTTAATTCAAATTATATATCATTAATAACACCGTCAAGATGGTTTACAGCAGATGCTCAAGATAAATCCTTCATTAGACTTCGTGAATTTGTAAAAGAAAATAATCATTTTTCAAAGATATTTAACTATCCAGATAACAAACTATTATTTAATGGAGTAGAAATAGCTGGTGGAGTTAACTATTATCTATATGATAAAAGTTATAATGGAGATGTGGAATTTACAGAATGCTATAAGGAAAACAGAAATGTGACAGTAAGACCATTATTTGAACCTAACTTAGATATAATTATCTCAATGAACCAACTTGTTAATATATTAAATAAAGTAAGAGAAAGTAATAATTTTATATCTATAACAATAATTACAAAAGGTCGTAATGCTTTTGGGATTGTCGGGAAAAAGAGTGAGTTATCTAAAATAACAAAATCGGAAAAGTTTACTAATTCAATAGAGGTTAGATGTGCTCACGAGCAGATACTTTATACTGAAAGAAAGTATGTAACAAAAAATATAGATTTAGTTGATAGATGGAAAGTCTTTACTTCAAAAGGTAACGGAGGAGCTGGTATCCTTAGTGATGATAAGCAAGTAGCAATATTAGGCAAAGTGTATATAGGTTCTCCTTTAAGTGTTTGTACAGATTCATTAATACCTATCGGTTCGTTTGAAACAGAATATGAAGCAATAAATTTAAAAAAGTATATGTCGAGTAAATTTTTTAGATTTATGGTAGGAATTCTAAAAGTATCTCAAAATTTATATCAAAATGTATATCAATTTGTTCCGATGCAAGATTTTACATTATCTTCTGATATTGATTGGTCAAAGTCTATACCTGAAATTGATAAACAGCTTTATTCAAAATACAATCTTTCTAAAGATGAAATATCTTTTATCGAAGGAAAGATTAAACCAATGGAATAAGAAGGATTTAAAATCACTATATTTTTAATATATATATCATAATTCATATACCACATTGAATTTTTATTCAACGTTGTATTTTTTGTTGTCTGAAGGTAAAAATCCTAGATATAGCCTTAATAGAGTAATATAAGATTTATTTTGACTTAAGTATTTATGTTTTAAGATAAAATATGATATATTTATTATATAAAATAAATAAGGGAGTCATTGTTATTGAATAATAGAGAATATTTAGAAGTAGGTTTAAAAAATTATTTATTAAAGTTAAATTAAGAGAACATAAATAAGTATATAGATTTTTATAATGATATACCAAGTGAAAATTTAAGTAAAAATTTTTGTCTAAGAAGTGTTGGAGATATACTATATGTAATTAATTATAAAAAGTGGTGTAACTAATTGAAATAAAAACATTTAGATAATAAGATATTAATAAATATAAAATATAAAAAACAGTACATAAATACTTGTACATCCTGTTTAACCTATAATAGGTTAAACAGGATGTACAGGAAAATTAATTGATTTGTCAATAGGAAAATTCAAGTATAGCAAGTTTATAAATGATTATAAAAAATATGTGATATATAGGTTGTAAAATTTAAGAAAGTATGTTATGTTAAAAAAGTAATTTATTAACAACTAAATAAGACAGTTCGTTAGACCATCCTGTCTTTAAACAAAACTAGGCATATAACTTAAATTATTAAGTCGCCTTTGTGCGGCTTTTTTATTTGAAAGAATGGCTTCTTTTCAAATTTGAGCTTATTGACTGTAGATGATGGTGTCAATAGGCTTTTTTTATGCCTCAAAATAGGAGGATAATATGTTTATATTAAAAAATGAAATTCAATTTGATATGGCCCATTATTTAAGTGGTTATAAAGGAAAATGCGCCAATATTCATGGACATCGCTATCGCCTCATTGTAAAGATAATGAGCGAAACTTTGCATCAAGAAGGACAACTGCGTGGTATGGTAGATGACTTTGGTAATATTAAAAAAGTACTTAAAGAAATCGAGGATTTCTTCGATCATAAATTAATTTTAGAAGACAATGAAGAGGGAAGAATTATTGGAAAAAGCTTATCTCAAATGCCAAATAATTTTAAAATTATATATGTACCGTACCGAACTACTGCTGAAGAAATGTCTAGACATATCTTTAATATGCTAAAAGAAAGAGGATTAAAGGTATATGAAGTAGAACTTTTTGAAACACCATCTAATAGTTGTATTTATAAGGAGGATTAGAGATGTATAAATTTCCTATAATCGAAAAGTTTATCTCAATAGATGGTGAAGGACCTATGGCAGGAGCTTTAGCAACTTTTATTCGTTTTGAAGGTTGTAATTTAAGATGTAAATGGTGTGATACGACGTATTCCTGGGAAGCTGGAGCAGAAAAAGAATTATTAAGTGCCCAGGAAATTTATAAGTATATTAAAGAAACTGGAATTCAACATGTTACTTTAACAGGTGGAGAGCCTTTAATGCAAAAGGAAATTGGCACACTTTTGTCACTTTTAGCCAAGGATGAAAAACTTTTAGTGCATATAGAGACAAATGGTTCTATTCCTATTGAACCTTTTAAAAAAGCTTATGGAGAAGAAAACATTCGCTATATTGTGGACTACAAATTATCAGGTAGTAGGATGCAAGAAAAAATGGCTATGGAAAATCTAGATGTAGTAACAAAAGAAGATGTTTATAAATTTGTAGTTGCTAGTAAAGAAGATTTAGAAGAAGCATATTCCATCATCAAATGCTATGAGCTAGAGACACGCTGTAAGGTTTATATAAGTCCAGTAATGGATCAAATTCATCCTCAAGAAATCGTAGAATTTATGAAGGCAAAACGACTAGGTAAAGTAAAACTTCAATTACAGATTCATAAAATCATTTGGTCAAAAGAAAGTAGGGGGGTGTAGAAATGGCGATTGATACAGAAAAGATTGCATATCACATTCGAGAAATCCTCATTGCTTTGGGTGATAACCCAGATAGGGAAGGATTAAAGGAAACACCACAGCGCGTAGCTAAAATGTATCAGGAAGTTTTTGATGGTATGAATTATACCAATGAAGAACTAGCTAAAATTCTTGATAAAACCTTTGAAGAAGAAGTAGACAGATGTGGGGATTTAGTGGTAGTAAGAGAGATTCCGATTCATAGCTATTGTGAACATCATTTAGCATTGATGTATAATATGAAGGTGGCTGTAGTTTATAAACCAAAACAAAAAGTAATCGGTCTAAGTAAAATAGCACGTATTGCAGATATGGTAGGTAGGCGTCTACAACTTCAGGAGCGAATTGGAGCAGATATTGCAAGTATAGTGAGCCAGATTACAGGTAGTGAAGATGTAGGTGTGTTAATTGAAGGGGAACATAGTTGTATGACAACGAGAGGTATTAAGAAACCAGGAACGCTTACATGCACAACTACTTTTACAGGGATATTTGAAAAAGATATACTCTTAAGACAAGAAGCACTCTCATTAATGAAAGGCTGAAAATTCCAATAGGAGCTATGTTTAAATAAAAATAGGAAAACGTAAGAAGTTAGATTTTACAAGGAGAAAGGGACTAAGAAGTATGAAAGATAAAGCAGTTGTTGTATTTAGTGGTGGACAGGATTCTACTACATGTCTTTTTTGGGCACTTAAAAAATTTGATGAGGTCATAGCAGTGACATTTGACTATGGGCAAAGGCATAAAAAAGAGATAGAGTGTGCAAAAGCAATTGCAGATGATCTAGGTATTGAACATCATGTATTAGATATGGGGCTTTTAAATCAATTATCACCTAATGCATTAACGAGAGAAGATATTAAAATTGAAATGGGTGAAAATGGAGCACCACCTTCAACTTTTGTAGAGGGACGTAACATGCTTTTCTTAACTTTTGCAGGAGTACTTGCTAAAGTAAAAGGGGCAAAACATATTGTAACAGGTGTTTGTGAAACAGATTTTAGTGGATATCCAGATTGCCGTGATATTTTTATTAAATCATTAAATGTCACTTTAAATTTAGCCATGGACTATACATTTATACTGCATACACCACTTATGTGGATTAATAAAGCACAGACGTGGGAAATGGCAGATAAATTAAGAAAACTAGATTACATTAGAGAAAAAACATTAACATGCTATAACGGTATTATGGGAGACGGCTGTGGTGAGTGTCCAGCTTGTCACTTAAGACAAAGAGGATTAAATGAGTATTTAGAAAGCAAGAAGGAGAAATAAAATGCAACATACAGGTAGAACAAAAGAAGAGATGAAAGAGGTTACTTTATTAGGCAATCAAGGAACAAAATATGAATTTGGTTATAATCCTGAGATATTAGAAGTTTTTGATAATAAACATCCAAATAATGATTATTGGGTAAAGTTTAATTGTCCTGAATTTACAAGTCTTTGCCCAATCACAAGGCAACCAGATTTTGCAACTATTTATATAAGTTATATTCCAGGTAAAAAGATGGTGGAAAGTAAGTCTTTGAAGCTTTATCTATTTAGCTTTAGAAATCATGGAGATTTCCATGAAGACTGTATGAATATAATTATGAAGGATTTGATTAAACTTATGGATCCTAAATATATAGAAGTGTGGGGTAAATTTACACCAAGAGGTGGAATTAGTATTGACCCATACTGTAATTATGGTAAACCAGATACAAAATTTGAACAAATGGCAGAATATAGAATGATGAACCATGATTTATATCCAGAGAAAGTGGATAATAGATAGGCTATAATATAAAATTACTATTATTATTAGAATTCAAGTTAAAGACACTACTTCTTGATAGAGAGAGTGTCTTTTTGTAATGATTGTAATTTAAAATTAATCTACCAAATCAGTACTTCCTAGTTCTTTTACAAATTCTCTTTTAATTGTTGTGTTAGTTATATAAAATAAATCTATATCATATCCATTAAGTGTATATCCTGCTCTAAAGTTGTTATTGTTAACTACTATCTTATACTCGAAAATAGTTAATCCATTTCTTTTCAAATGATAAGCAGGCTTAATCTTATGTGGTCTAAAATCTATTAATTCAGGTAATATATTGTAAATATTGTTTTTGATATCTTTTTCAAAACTACTATGTTTACTAAAAAATTTTTGAACATACTTGTTGTTATCTATAATTATATTATATTTCATAAAAATAACTCCTTTATATTCTTAGCTGAGTATTTATATTTTGAGGAACTAATTTTAGGAAGTATTTATTATTTCTAGGGAATTCTACAGATTTCAGTTGTTTCAATAGACGTTCTAATTCAGCAAATTTAACATTATCAAATTCCTTGTATTTAAATCCATCTTCAATAACATTATAAATGTCTAAATCTTTTTTTATAATAGTAATCTTTCGATCTTTTTTATAAGTAAGAAGTTCGATTTTATCACCTATATATAGATTTTTTAATTTATTTAATGGAGTTTTAGTAAAAGTTTTTATATCATGCAAATATTATCACCTCCTTATAAATTATATTTTACCAATACTTATCGGGAGTATGCTTATTATTATACAATAACTATAACATAAACATAAATTTACGAGATATTTTTTATTCAGTTTTATGTGTTGAATTTAATATGACAACTCATCATTCAAAAAACGCTTGAAACTACACTATATATAGTATACAATAACTGATGTAATACTACATATAGTGGGTGAGGAATAGAACTGTAAGCCTATAAATGTTTACTAAATTAGTGCTATTTAACAGGAATCCTAATCTTTTCAAACGTTATCGAAGGTAGTTAAGATTGGTGTAGTTTAAGGAATAAGGGTAGAAAATATATTAAAAGGAGTGTTTTTATGGTTGACAAGTTGAACATTATAAAAAGGGATGGAAGTATTGTTAAATTTAATAAAAGTAAAATAGAGGACGCAATACTTAAAGCCATGAAATATGGAAGTGGAATATATGAAGAAGAAATAGCTAAAAAGATAGCTGATAAAATTGAAATACAATCACTTAAAAATGAAAATGCTCCAACGGTATATCAAGTTGAAGATATGGTTTACAATAAGTTAATAGAGTATAAACATGAACTAACAGCTAAGGCTTATGAAGGATATAGAGCAGTACAATCGTTTAAAAGAGAAACAAATACTACAGATGAAAGTATAATAGGATTGTTAGATAAAAGTAATGAAGATGTAATAAATGAAAATTCAAATAAAAATGGAGTATTAGCTTCAACTCAAAGAGATTTAATTGCAGGGGAGGTATCTAAAGATATATCTAGAAGAAAAATAATTCCTGCACATATAGTTCATGCTCATGATGAAGGCGTACTTCATTATCATGATATGGACTATGCAATGCAATCAATTCACAATTGTATGCTTATAAACTTAGAAGATATGCTTCAAAATGGAACTGTTATAAATAACAAGTTAGTTGAACCACCAAAATCATTTAGTACAGCCTGTACAATAGTTACTCAAATAATAGCACAAATAGCTAGTGGTCAATATGGTGGAAATACTATAACAATTAAACATATAGCACCGTTTTTAAGAGTATCATATAAAAAATATTTTGATAAATATAAACAAAAGTATTCTGAAGAAATGGCTTATGAATTAGCAGAAGATAGAATGCTAGAAGAATTAAAGTCAGGTATACAGACTATAAGATATCAATTATCAACACTTCATACAAGTAATGGACAATCTCCATTTTCTACTATATATCTAGAAATCGAAGAAGGTCATGAATACGAAAAAGAAATGGCTTTAATATGTGAAGAAATGATAAATCAAAGATTAGAAGGAATGAAAAATTATAAAGGTCAACAAATAGGAGAAGAATTTCCTAAACTTGTATACTTACTAGACGAACATAACTGTCTAGAGGGAGGAAAGTATGATTATATAACTAAGTTAGCGGCTAAATGTAACACAAAAAGATTAGTTCCTGATTATCAAAGTGCCAAAATAATGAAAAAAAATTACAAAGGAAGTACATTTCCTCCTATGGGATGTAGAAGTCATTTATCTCCATGGAAAGATGAAAATGGTGAATATAAATGGTATGGGAGATTTAATCAAGGTGTTATAAGTTTGAACTTAGTACAAGTAGCATTAACTGCTAATAAGGATATGAATAAGTTTTGGGAAATTTTAGATGAAAGATTAGAACTTTGTAAAGAAGCTTTAATGGTAAGACATAATTTATTATTAGGCACAACATCAGATGTATCTCCAATACATTGGCAATATGGAGGAATAGCAAGACTTAGAAAGGGAGAAAAAATAGATTCATTATTAAAAAATGGATATTCGACTCTTTCTTTAGGATATGTTGGAGTATATGAGATGACACAGGCAATGTTAGGTGTATCTCATACAACTAAAGAAGGTGAAGAATTTGCCTTAAAAGTAATGAATCATCTAAATAATAAATGTAAAATATGGAAAGAAGAAACTTCACTTGGATTTAGTTTATATGGAACTCCAGGAGAAAGTTTAAATTCAAGATTTTGTAGAATAGATAAACAAAAGTTTGGAGTAATAGAAAATGTAACCGATAAAATGTATTATACAAATTCATACCACGTTCATGTAACAGAAGAAATAGATGCTTTTTCTAAATTAGAATTTGAGTCTCAATTCCATGATATAAGTTTAGGTGGATGTATAAGCTATGTGGAAGTTCCAGATATGAGCAAAAATTTAACTGCAGTAGAGCAAATAATAAATTATATTTATCATAATATACAGTATGCTGAAATAAACACTAAACCAGATGTGTGTTTTAAATGTGGGTATGAAGGTGAAATATTGTTAGATAATGACCTAGAATGGTATTGTCCTAGCTGTGGTAATAGAGAAAAAGAAGAAATGCAGGTTATGAGAAGAACTTGTGGATATATAGGGTCTAATATGTGGGGTAAAGGACGTACGCAAGAAATTGGACAAAGAGTTTTACATTTATAAAAGTGGGAGTGATTATATGAGGTTTTCTAAGATAAAAGATAATGATATAGCAAATGGAGTAGGGATAACAATGTCATTGTGGACACAGGGATGTCCTCATCATTGTAAGGGATGTTTTAATGTTGAAACTTGGGATTTTAATGGAGGAAAAGAATTTACAACACAAGATTTAAATTACATCTTAAATAATATAAATAAAAATGACGTAAAAAGAAATTTAGCTATATTAGGAGGAGAACCTCTTTGCCCTCAAAATGTTGACGGTGTTATAAAACTTTGTAAGCAATTTAAAGAAGTTTATCCAGAAAAAATGATATATTTATGGACTGGATATGTAGTTGAAGACTTTGACTATAATCAAGTGAAGATACTTAAGTATGTAGATGTATTAGTAGATGGAAAATTTGAAGAAGATAAAAAGAATTTATCTATTATGTTAAGGGGTTCTTCTAATCAAAGAGTTATAGACGTAAATAAATCGTTAAAGAATAATAATATAGTAATGTATGAAGTTGGTTAAAAATAAGTATAACTTATTAGATAAGAGAGGTACACTATGAAATGGGAAGAAGTAAGAAAATTATATCCAAATAAGTTTATTAGAATGGAAATATTAAAGTCACATATATTGAATGATAAAGAATATGTGGAAGAAGTAGCACTTGTAAGTATTATAGAAGATGAAAAAGAAGCTATGCAAGAATTTATGAAGTGTAGAAATAGACAAGTTGTATATAGTACAAAAAATGAAGAATTTGTTATAGATGTAATAAGACATGTTGGTTTAAGGATAGGTATATAGATAATAAAATTAAAAAGGACGTATGTAATCATACGTCCTAAATAAAATCTAATTTTTAATATTTTCTTTTAATACAAATTCGCCTACTAAATCCTTTAATATTTGTGATTGACCGTTTAATTCCTCGCTTGCTGCTGAACTTTCCTCTGCTGTTGCCGAGTTGTTTTGTACTACTGATGATATTTCTAGTATAGTTTCTTTTATATTTTCTGCTGCTTTTGATTGTTTTTCGCTTGCATTTGCTATGTCTACCATCATTTGAGTCATTTTTGTAGAGTCTTCTACTATATCAAGAAGTGAGTGTGCTGTTTCGTCTGCTATTTTTGAACTATTCTCAACTGCTTCAACAGTTCCTGCTATTAGTATGTTAGTATTTTTAGCGGCTTCTGCACTTTTTTGTGCTAGGTTTCTTACTTCGTCATCAAATGCTAGATTATCAGAAACTATTAATATGTCTCATAATTTAAGATTATCTTTAAATCTTGTGATAGTTGTAGTAATTTTATTTATTATTATAATCTCTAAAAAGTTGACAAATGGAATAGTAAGGCCAGTTCAAGAAGTATCGTATGCAGCCCAACAATTATCTAAAGGTATACTTGATACAGAAATCAGATATGAAGGAAAAGATGAAGTTGGAGTAATGGCAGAAAGTATGCGAAGAAGTATGAAGACTTTATCAATGTATATAAAGGATATAGATATTGCATTAGAAACTATGTCTAAGGGAAATTTTAATATATCAACAACAGAACCATTTATAGGTAGTTTTGAAAATATAGAAAAATCGTTTATAAAGTTTAGTGAAGAAATGTCATTGACTTTATACCAAATAAATTTAGCATCACAAGAAGTGGCAAATGGTTCAGAACAGGTGGCAAGTGGAGCTCAAGAATTAGCTCAAGGAGCAACAGAGCAAGCAACATCAGTAGAAGATTTATCTAATGTAATAAACCAAATAACAGAAGAAATAAACCAAAATGCAAAAAATGCACAAGAAGCAAATACTTTAGCACAAAATACAGGTCAATCAATAGTAGATAGTAATAATAAAATGAAAGAAATGACATTAGCAATGACTGAAATATCAGAAAAATCAAATGAAATAAGTAAAATTATTAAGACAATAGATGATATAGCTTTCCAAACAAACATATTAGCGTTAAATGCAGCTGTAGAAGCGGCAAGAGCAGGCATAGCAGGTAAGGGATTTGCAGTAGTTGCAGATGAAGTAAGAAACCTAGCACAAAAAAGTGCAGAAGCAGCAAAAAATACAACGGCTTTAATAGAAGGAACAGTAGAAGCAGTAGAAAATGGTTCGAAAATAGCTAATGAAACGGCACAATCATTATCAGAAATAGTAGATAATGCAACAAGAACTACTCAAACTATGATAGAAATAGCACAAGCAAGTGAAAAACAAGCACAGGCAGCAGGATATATAAGAGAAGGTATATCTCAAATATCTGTAGTTGTACAAACAAATTCAGCAACAGCAGAAGAAAGTTCAGCAGCAAGTGAGGAACTGAGTGGTCAATCACAAGTATTAAAAGATTTAGTGAGTGGATTTACTTTAAGAGAAGGATTTGATTCTTCAATAAATAAGAGTTTAGATATTTAAATTATGATAAGATTTATTTTTATATAAAAACTTATAAATTAAGTGTAGCTATGTCGAATATGATATAGCTACTTTTTATTAATTACGATATGAATATTAAACTTAATTAGTTTAAAATGTTAGTACCTTTTTGTTGAAAAAAGTAAAAAAAGTGTATATACTTGTAATGTATATTTTGAGGTATAAGGTGTATTCACATACTTAATAGGGAATTTGGTTAAAATCCAAAGCTAACCCAGTAACTGTAATCAATGACAAACTAGAAAATATACTACTGATATAAATC
>JAGHEK010000051.1 GCA_017889265.1 Romboutsia sp.
ATAAGATAATTAAAAAGTTCTTCTTCTGTTTGTTTTATAATTAATTGCTGGTCTACTTTTGCTACTGCCTCATTAGAAAAACTTCTACAAGCGCCTATACAGCCAGTTTTAACTTTTTCTTCACCTAATATATTTTTTAGTTTTGAAACATCTATATTTGAACAATAAGGACATACTCTTATCATAAAACTTCTCCTTTTATTTTTTAAGTTATTTTACCCGTTTAAAAAAGCTTTAAAACATATTGAAAGTTAATATATAAATTTACAATTTATATACGTTATGCTATAATTAAAAAGTTAATTTTAATTCGGAAGGAGAAAATATTGTGAAAATAATTAATATAGCCGTAATAGCACACGTTGATGCTGGTAAGTCGACTTTAGTTGATGCTTTTTTACATCAATCTGGGACTTTTAGAGAAAATGAAGTTGTAAAAGATTGTGTAATGGATAGTAATGATCTTGAAAAAGAAAGAGGAATTACTATTTATTCTAAAAACTGTGCGATAAATTATAAAGATTATAAAATAAATATAGTAGATACTCCAGGACATAGCGATTTTTCATCAGAGGTTGAGCGTGTTATAAAGACTGTTGATACAGTTATTTTATTAGTCGATGCTAGTGAAGGTCCTATGCCTCAAACAAGATTTGTTTTACAAAAATCTTTAGAAGCAGGTCTTAGACCAATACTGTTTATAAATAAGATAGATAAACAAGATCAAAGAGCAGAAGAAGTTGTTGATGAGGTATTCGATTTATTTGTTGATTTAAATGCAACAGATGTTCAATGTGAATTCCCTATAATTTATGGTATAGCAAAAGAAGGTATAGCAAAATGTGATATGAATGATGAAAGTAGTGATTTATCTCCTCTTTTTGAAACTATAGTAAATCACGTTGATGCATATCCTGATTATAGCAATGAAGCTTTACAACTTCAAATATCTGCACTTGCATATGATGATTATGTAGGAAGACTTGGAATCGGTAGAGTTTATAAAGGAACTATAAAAAATGGAAGTCAAGTTTCTATATGCAAAGCTGATGGAACTGTTTCAAAAGGAAAGATTTCAAAACTTACTGTATATGAAGGATTAAAGCAAGTTGAAAAAGATGAGGCTTATGCTGGTGATATAGTTGTTGTAGCCGGAATGTCTGATATATCAATAGGTGAAACTATCTGTGATGTAGATAATCCAATTCCTATGGAGATGATACACATAGAAGAACCTACTTTATCTATGAACTTTTTAGTTAATGATTCTCCATTTGCAGGGAAAAGCGGTAAATTTGTTACTACAAGACACTTAAAAGACAGATTAGATAAGGAACTTGAAGTAAATGTTGGACTTAGAGTAGAGTCAATGGACACTACTGACGGATATAAAGTTTCTGGTCGTGGAGAACTTCATTTATCTATACTTCTTGAAAATATGAGACGTGAAGGATACGAAATAGGTGTTTCAAAACCGGAAGTTTTATTTGTAAAAGATGAAAATGGAAAACTATTAGAACCTATGGAAAAAGTTATAGTTAACTGTCCTGAGGTTTATTCTGGAACTGTTATAAATAAACTTAACTTAAGAAAAGGTATGATGGAAGCCATGGATATAGAAGGTGACTATGTAAAAATTACTTTCATAGCTCCTACTCGTGGACTTCTAGGTTATAGAAGTGAGTTTATAAACGATACTCGTGGAGAAGGTTCTTTAGTTAGAAGTTTTGAAAGATATGAAGAACACAAAGGTGAAATACCAGGAAGAAGTAATGGAGTTTTAATAGCACAAGCACCAGGAACTACTATGGCTTATGCACTTAATTCTTTAAGTGAAAGATCTCAAATGTTTGTTGACCCTTCTGTTGAAGTTTATGAAGGTATGATAATAGGAATGAACTCTAGAAAAGATGATATGACTGTTAATCCTTGTAAAAATAAGAAATTAACTAACGTTCGTGCATCTGGAA
The DNA here is from genome assembly GCA_017889265.1 of Romboutsia sp. Classification (GTDB taxonomy): domain Bacteria; phylum Bacillota; class Clostridia; order Peptostreptococcales; family Peptostreptococcaceae; genus JAGHEK01. Next base: position 1,971 of record JAGHEK010000051.1, read on the forward strand.
GTGATGATGCTATAAAATTACAACCTGCTAGAACGTTTACTTTAGAAGAGGCATTAGAATTTATAGATGATGATGAGTTAGTTGAAATAACTCCTGATGCTATAAGACTTAGAAAAAAATACTTAAATGAACATGATAGATTAAGATATAATAAATCAAGACAAAATAAATAAAAAATAAGCTACTCGAAAGAGTAGCTTTAAAAATATTTTGAGGTGAAAAAATGAAAGAGTCAATACTTGTAGTAGAAGATGATTCTAATATACAGGAATTAATAGTAGAGTTTTTATCATCTGAAGGTTATGATGTTGATTTTTGTAATGATGGTGTAGAAGCTCTTGAAAAATTTAATAAGGGGCATTATGATTTACTTATAATTGATGTTATGATGCCGAATATGGACGGATATACTTTATGCAAGAAAATAAGAGAAATTTCAAGTGTATCTATAATATTTTTAACGGCGCTTAATGATGAAGAAAATCAGTTAAAAGGTTTTGAATTTGAATGTGATGATTATATAACTAAGCCGTTTTCTTTTAATGTACTTATAAAAAGAGTAGAAGCAGTGCTAAGAAGAAATAGAAAATATTTAAAATTTGAAGATGTAACTTTGAATCTAAAAAATTATACAGTAGAAATAGAAAATAAGGTAGTTGAACTAACGTTAAAAGAATTTAGTATCCTAAAATATTTAATAGAGAGTTATCCTAAAATAATAACTAGAGAAAATTTGTTAGATGAAGTATGGGGTTATAATTATTTTGGTGATGCTAGAATAGTAGATGCACATATTAAAAATATAAGAAAAAAACTTAACTATTCTTTTATAAAAACTGTGAAAGGAGTAGGCTATACTCTTGAGGGAAAAATTTAACCTAAATAATGTAAGTATAAAAAATAAGTTATTTATAATAACTACAGGTCTTTTAATTGCATTTTCTTTATTTATATATTTGGTTTTGTATACTTTACTTCCGAGTTATTATCATAAATACAAGATAAATAATTTAAATGAAAGTATATCATATTTGGTAAAAAATTGTGAAAAAAACGATACAGATTATTTAAAAGAAGAACTTTATTTTTTATCTAAAAAACACAATTTATCTATAATACTAAAAACTTCATCAGGTAAAATAGTATATGGTAAAAATGAATTTATATTTAATGAATATAGAAGATATATTTTAAAAGACATATTAAGTAAAGAATATAAAATAAATTTAGCTATATATACAAATGATTCAATAAATCCATATATATTAGAAATAATTATGCCACTTCAACCAATAGATGAAGCAACAGATGTAATAAGTAAGTTAATGCCGATAATACTATTTATTGCTATAATAATAGGTGGTATAGGTGCTTATATATATTCTAATGTTGTAACAAAACCACTTATTAAGATAATAGAAAGAGAAAGAGAGTTAGAAAATAAAAGAAAGGATTTTGTAGCCACTATATCTCATGAATTAAAAACTCCTATAACTATAATAAGTGGACAAGTTGAAGGAATGATTTATAATATAGGAAAATTTAAAGATAGAGATACGTATTTAAAAAAATCTTATGAAGTTATACAGGAATTAAAAGATTTAGTAGATGAAATGGTAGAAGTATCAAAATCGGAAATACTAATTAATGAACTTAGATTGTCTAACGTTAATTTCACTCAAATGATATATAAATTAGTAGAAAGACAATCATTTTTAATAGAACAAAAAAATATTCATAAAAAATTAGATTTGTTAGATGATGTTTATATAAATTGTGATGTAGAAAAAATAGAAAAAGCAATAAACAATATAATAAATAATGCAATAAAATATACTCCAAATGAAGAAAGTATAATAATAAGACTATTTACTACTAAAAAAATTAAAGAAAAAGTTATTTTAGAAATCGAAAATACGGGAGTTATTATAGACGAAAAGTATTTAGGAGATGTATTTGAACCATTTTTTAGACTAGAAAAGTCTAGAAATAGAAAAACTGGAGGAAGTGGTTTAGGTCTTTACTTAACTAGCCAGATATTAAAAAGTCATAATTACACTCATAAATTGAAAAATAAAGAGAATTCTGTCGTATTTACAATAGAAATAAAAAAATAGTATAAAAAGTTCTTAATTAATATTGATTTTTATGTATAAATTATAATAAAATTATGTAGATAAAAAACTAAAGAAAGGAGATACTACCACGAGGTAGTTAATGAGTATGAATAAGTTTATAAGTAATATGAAAATCAAAGATCGTCTTATTGCTAGTTATCTTTTAGTTTTAGTGCTTATGTTAGTTTTATCTATAACATCTATAGTTGCACTTAATAAAACTAAAGATAGATTATCTTCTTTTATAAATAAAGAAGCGGTTGAAAAAGAAACAGTTCTTTCAACAAGAGTTGAGATAAATAGTGCATCTCGTATAATAAGAGATATGCTTATAGATACTAATCCTGCAAATTTTGCAAAATCAAAGGAAAAATTTAATGAATCGATAGTAGCTATAAATGAAAATTTATCTAAATTAAAGGAATTGAATGGAATAAACCCTGATATTTTATCTAATTATGATTCTGAAATACAAAATTGGTTAAGTATAGGTGATTCTATAGTTAAACAAATAGAAGCAGGAAATTTACCTCAAGCTTCTACTATGCTTTTACAGCAATGTACACCAACATTAGAAAAATTAGCTCAAACATCTATAAAATTAACTGACGATGTTAATTTAAGAGCAGAACAAACTATACAAAATAATTTAAAAATAGTAAATTCAATAAATATGTTTACTGTATTTTTATTGGTAGCTGCAGTAATATTAAGTGTTCTTATATCTTTAATAGTTACAAAAAGCATTGTTGTGCCTATTAGAGAGTTATCGAATGTATCTGAAAATTTATCAAAAGGTATTTTAGATACTAATATAACTTATAGCAGTAAAGATGAAATTGGTGCTATGGCAGATAGTATGAGAGCTAGTATGAATAAATTATCGATGTATATATCTGATATAGATAAAGCTCTTGAAACTCTAGCAAAAGGAGATTTCAATATAACAAGAACAGAACCGTTCGTTGGAGATTTTGAAAACATAGAAAAGTCGTTTACTAAGTTTATAGTAGAAATGTCTGCTACAATATCGAAAATAAATGGTGTATCAGAACAAGTAGCAATAGGTTCTCAACAAGTATTAGTAGGTGCTCAAGAATTGGCACAAGGAGCTACTGAACAATCATCTTCAGTTGATGATTTATCGAATATAATAAATTCTATAACAGAAGATATAAACTTAAATGCTAAAAATGCTCAAGAAGCTAATATATTAGCAAATAGAGCTGGTCAATCATTAGTTAATAGCAATGAAAAAATGAGACAAATGATAATAGCTATGACTGATATATCAGAAAAATCTAACGAAATAAGTAAAATAATAAAGACAATAGATGATATAGCGTTCCAAACTAATATACTAGCACTTAATGCAGCAGTAGAAGCAGCAAGAGCAGGAAGTGCTGGTAAAGGATTTGCAGTAGTTGCTGATGAAGTTAGAAACTTAGCACAAAAATCGGCAGAAGCTGCACAAAATACAACTGCATTAATAGAAGGAACTGTTGAAGCAGTAAAAAATGGTTCATTAATAGCTGATGAGACTGCTAAGTCATTACTTGAAATAGTTGAAGATTCAACAAGAACTACAGAAATGATGATAAACATAGCAGAAGCTAGTGAAAAACAAGCACAAGCGGCTAATCATATAAGAGAAACTATATCTGAAATATCATCAGTAGTTCAAATTAATTCAGCAACAGCTGAAGAAAGCTCGGCAGCAAGTGAAGAACTAAGTATGCAATCTAAAGCGTTAAAAGAATTAGTAGGTGGATTTACTTTACTTGAAATAACAGAAAAATAAGATTAGAAAACGCAGGCTAAGCATACTAGTGTTGTATTCAACTAATATTTGCAATTTGATTTTTTACAAAATTTATACAATGAAAAAAATAACCTCATTCGGTTAAAATAGAAGCAACAATAAATCCATCCGAAAGAGGTTATTTTTTATGAAAATATTTAAAGATGCTGTATAACTGAACTAATGCTTGAATAACTCTTTTTTATTTGTAAATATTATTGACATATATTTTTGTCAATATATAATTTATTTTATAATGATATGAATATGAGAGGTATATTATTATGATTTTAATGATAGATAATTATGATTCTTTTGTCTATAATCTGGTACAGTACCTAAAACAACTTGGAAAAGATGTTTTGGTAAAGAGAAACGATGAAATAGATATAGAATACATAAAAAAATTAAATCCTAAAATAATAGTTTTATCTCCAGGTCCTTGTACTCCATATGAAAGTGGGATTTGTAGAGAGATTGTAAAAAAATTTAAAGGTAAAATTCCTATACTTGGAATATGCTTAGGTCATCAAATAATAGCAAGTGTTTTTGGAGCTAATATAGTAAAAGCTGAATATCCTGTTCATGGTAAAGTTTATCCAATAAATCATAATAATAAGGGTGTGTTTGAAGGTCTTAATAATCCTTTAAATGTAACTAGATACCATTCTTTAATAGTTGAAAATAAAACTTTACCTGAATGTTTAGAAATAACGGCTATGACTAAAGATAAAGAGATAATGGGTATAAGACATAAAAAATACTTGATAGAGGGAGTTCAATTTCATCCAGAAGCTATATTATCGGAACAAGGTCTTGAACTTCTTTTAAATTTTTTGAATAATTCTGAGGTGTTTAATGGTAATTGATGTTAATACTAGCTTAAATCCATTTGAGATTTTTACTATTTTTAAAGATGAAAAAGATAGTTTTATTTTAGATAGTCATATGGATTTTGAAAATTTGGGGAGATATTCTTTTATAGGATTTAATCCTTTTAAGATAATAAAATTTAAAAATGATAAAGAAAATCCTTTGGATTGTTTAGATAAAGAATTAAAAAAAATATAAGATTAAAAATAATACTGATTTGCCATTTATAGGAGGGGCAGTAGGTTATTTATCTTACGATTTAGCAAATTATATAGAAAGATTACCTAATAATTCAGTAGATGATATATCTTGTTATGATTTATATTTTGGATTTTATAACTTAATAATAGTTTGTGATAATTTGTATAAAAAAACTTATATAGCAACTCCTGACATAGATATTAAAATAGAAGAAAAAATAGCTAAAGATGTATTAAAAAAAATAAGTGAAGCTAAAGTGGATAGTATTTGTTATGAACATAGAGATTTCAAAAGTACTATTTTAAAATCAAATTTTACTAAGGAAAAATTCAAAAATTCTGTCCGTAAAATAAAAAATTATATAAAAAATGGGGATGTTTATCAAGTAAATTTAACTCAAAGATTTAGTGGAACAACTGAATTATCAAGTTATGAACTTTATAGAGATCTAAGAAAAATAAGTCCTGCACCTTTTGGAGCATATTTAAATTTTGATAGTTTTCATATTCTTTCAAATTCTCCAGAAAGGTTTATAAAATGTTTTGATAATAAAATACAAACAAGACCTATAAAAGGGACGAGACCTAGGGGAAAAGATAAGATAGAAGATTTGAAATTACAAGATGAACTTTTAAATAGTGAAAAAGATAAAGCAGAACTTTTAATGATAGTAGATTTGCAAAGAAATGATTTAGGTAAAATATCTAAGGTAGGAACTGTAAAAGTACCAGAACTTTTCGTTATAGAGCCTTATGCAAATGTAAATCATTTAGTAGCTACTGTTGAAGGGGAGCTTGAAGAAGGAAAATCTTGTATAGATATTATAAAAGCAACGTTCCCAGGTGGATCAATAACTGGTGCACCAAAGATAAGAGCAATGGAAATAATAGATGAACTAGAAAATACAAAAAGAAATGTTTATACAGGTTCTTTAGGGTATATAGGTTTTGATGGTAGTATGGATTTAAATATTGCTATAAGAACTATTATAAAAAAAGATGATAATTTATACTTTCAAGTAGGTGGAGGTATTACTTGGGATTCTAATGAAGAAGATGAGTATAATGAAACTTTATATAAAGCAAAATCTATAATGAAAGCACTTAGAGGAAAGTATGAAAAATAGTGTTAGTTTTAATAGTAATTTATCTAGATTTGGTATAGGAGTTTTTGAAACTATAAAAGTTACAGATAGACCTCTTTATTTAGAGTATCATCTAAATAGGGCTTTTAATTCTATTTTTGAACTTGATATAATTACAAAAGTAAGAAAAGAAGATTTAAGAAAATATATTTTAGACTATATAAAGGATAATAATATACAAAATAAAGCATTAAGAGTAACTATTTTTGATGAGGGATACAATCTATCAACAAGAGATATAATTTATGATGAAAATAGTTATAGAAAAGGATTTGACTTAACCATATCCCCTATAAAAAGAGGAAAAAGTATATTAAATTATCATAAAACTACAAATTATTTCGAAAATATATACTCAAAGAATTATGCTAGTAAAAATAACTTTGATGATTCTATATTTATAGATTATAAAGGCAATATACTAGAATGTTCGTTTAGCAATATATTCTTTATAAAGGATAAAACTATTGTTACGCCAGATAAAAGTTTACCGATTTTAAATGGAATAACTAGAAAAAGAGTTATTTCATTTTGTATTGGTAAATTCGATATTATTTATGAAAACATAAATATAGAAGATATAAAAAGGTTTGACTTTTGTTTTATAACCAATTCACTTATGGGATGTATGAGAGTAAATAAAATAGATGACCATTTTTTTGAAAGAAAAAACGAGATTTTTGAAATTATAAAAGAAAATATAAATTAGGAGGGTTTTATGGATAAAGATAAAATAAAAAGAGCTATTAAAGATATATTAGAAGCTATAGGTGAAGACCCAACTAGAGAAGGTTTAAAAGATACTCCAGATAGAGTAGCTAGAATGTATGAAGAAATATATTCTGGAATAAACAAAGACCCAAAAGAACATTTAAAGGTTATATTTAAAGATGATACACACGAAGAAATGGTTTTACTTAAGGATATTTATTTTTATTCTTGTTGTGAACATCATTTAGTACCGTTTTTTGGAAATGTTCATATCGCATATATTCCAAAAGACGGAAAATTAACCGGATTATCGAAATTAGCAAGAGTTGTAGAAACTGTATCTAAAAGATTGCAACTTCAAGAAAGGCTTACTAAAACTATATTAGATACAATAGAAGAAGAATTAACTCCGTATGGTGTTTTTGTAATGGTAGAAGCTGAACATATGTGTATGACTATGAGAGGTGTGAAAAAGCCAGGGGCAAAAACTGTAACAATATCTTCGTCTGGAGTATTTGAAGAAGATAAATCTTTGAGAAATGAAGTTCTAAGTCTTATAAATATGAAATGATTTAAGGAGAATATTATGTTTGATTTTGGTAAAAAAACTTATATAATGGGGATACTTAATATAACACCTGATAGTTTTTCTGACGGAGGAGACTATAATAGTATAGATAAAGCATTAGAAAAAGCGAAACAGATGATAGAACATGGAGCTGATATAATCGATATAGGTGGAGAATCTACTAGACCGGGTCATACTAAAATAGATAAAGATGAAGAATTAAAAAGAGTAATACCTGTTATAAAAAAATTAAAAGAAAATTTAGATATAAAAATATCTGTTGATACTTATAAATCAGAAGTAGCAGAAGAATCGCTTAAGCTTGGTGTCGATATGATAAATGATATTTGGGGGCTTACTAAAGATGAAAATATGGCAAAAGTGATAGCAAAATACGATGCTTATGTTTGTATTATGCACAATAAAGATAATACAGATTATGATAAAGACATAATAGAAAGTATAAAAGATTTTTTTGAAAAAAGTATAAAAATAGCGATAGATAATGGAATAAAAAAAGAAAAAATAATACTTGACCCAGGTATAGGATTTGGTAAGACTTTTGAGCAAAATATCGAAGTCTTAAAAAGACTTAATGAATTAAAAACTCTTTCTTATCCAATACTTCTTGGAACATCAAGAAAATCTGTTATCGGAAATATTTTAAACGTAGAGCCTAAAAAAAGAGTAGAGGGAACTATTGCAACTACTGTACTTGGAATAAGAGACGGGATTGATATAGTTAGAGTGCATGATGTTTATGAAAATTTAATGGCTATAAAAGTTGCAGATTATATATATAGACACTAGAATGGAGGATTTTTGTTGATAAAAATTAATAGTGATAATAAGATTTTAGAGTTAAAAAAAAATAGAGTAATAATGGCTGGTCCTTGTGCAATAGAAAGTTATGAACAACTTTTAGAAACTGCAAATTTTGTAAAAGAAAACGGAGCAAATGTTTTAAGAGCAGGGGCATATAAGCCTAGAACATCTCCGAAATCATTTCAAGGTCTTAAAAAAGAAGGAATCGAAATATTAAAAGAAGTAAAAAAACAAACTAATATGGCTGTTATAACTGAACTTATAGACATAAATGACTTAGAAAGTGTTTATGAAGTTTCTGATATAATTCAGGTCGGTTCTAGAAATATGCAAAATTTCTCGCTTTTAAGAGAACTTGGTAAACAAGATAAACCAGTAATGTTAAAAAGAGGATTATGTGCTACTATAAGCGAATGGATAGGAGCGAGTGAGTATATAGCACTTGAGGGGAATAATAAGATAATAATGTGTGAAAGAGGCATAAGAACTTATAACGATTACACTAGAAATACATTGGATTTATCTTGTGTTCCTATAATTAAAAAAGAAACTAATTATCCTATAATAGTAGACCCTTCTCATGGAACTGGAGTTAGATATTTAGTTAAACCTATGAGTTTAGCAGCTTTTGCTTGTGGTGCAGACGGTATAATGGTTGAAGTTCATCCAAACCCAGATGAAGCTTTATCTGATGGAATGCAATCGCTTTATTTTGAAGAATTTAAAGATTTAATGAAGAGTATTAACAATTGAGGTTATAAAACCTCTTTTTTTATAAAAAATCTAAATAAAATTCATTTATTTGCAAATAATTAAATATAAATATTAAAAATAAAAAGAAGGAATATAAGAAAAAAAGTCGAATTATGTACAATAAATGTTTGACAAATATAATATTTATTGTAGAATAGATATGTTAATCATAAATTTAGAAGGCGATATTATGAATGATATAAAGGATGTTGTAGAACAAATAAAAAATAGATGCGACATAGTTAGTTTGATAAGTGAGTATATACAAGTTATAAAAACAGGAAATACTTATAAAGCATTATGTCCTTTTCATCAAGAAAAAACACCTTCTTTTCATATAAGTGAGACTAAACAAATGTGTAAATGTTTTGGTTGTGGTGAAGGTGGAGATGCTATTAGTTTTATAATGAAGATTGAAAATCTAAATTTTATAGATGCTGTTAAGTTTTTAGCTAATAAATATAGTATAGAATTTAATAATAAATTTGATGAAAAAACTAGAGAGAAAATAAAAAAAGCAAAGATATATGAAAATATTCATCTAGAGGCTGCTAGATTTTATTTCGCAAATATTAAAAATTCAAAAGCTTACAATTATCTTGTAAGTAGAGGTATAGAAGTTAAAACTATAAAAAAATTTGGGATTGGATACTCTTTAGATGAATGGCATTCGCTTAAAAATTACATATTGTCGCTGGGATATAGTACTGATGATTTAGAAAGTTGTGGACTTTTTATTAAAAAAATTGGTACAGAAAATATTTATGATAAATTTAGAGACAGAATCATGTTTCCTATATTCGATTATAGAGGAACTGTTATAGGTTTTGGAGGTAGAGTATTAAATAATGATACGAAACCCAAATATCTAAATTCACCTGATAGTTTAATCTTTAATAAAAGTAAAAATTTATATGGATTAAACTTAGCTAGACAAGAGATAAAAAATGATACACTTATACTGGTAGAAGGTTATATGGACTTAATATCTGTATATCAAAGTGGAATAAAAAATGTTGTTGCAACTTTGGGAACTAGTCTTACTAATGAGCAAGCAGTTTTAATAAAAAGATTTGCAAATAATGTAATAATATCATATGATTCAGATGAGGCTGGGACTAAAGCAACTTTAAGAGCGATAGATATATTAAAAAAACAAGATATAAATATTAAAATATTGGAACTTTTAGATTGTAAAGACCCTGATGATTATATAAAAAAATATGGCAAAAAAAGTTATGAAAATCAAATAGAAAATTCTAAACATTACGTACAATATCAAATAGACATATTAATGAAAAAATACAACCTTGAAAATCATGAACAGAATATAAATTTCGTTAAAGAGTGTATAAAGATAATAAAAGGTATAAAAAGTAATGTCGAAATAGACTATTATGTTAATTACTTATCTAAAATTTCTAATAGAAGTATAGAGGCTATAAAAAAAGATATATACGGAAATTATTATAGGGAATATAAAAAGCAAAATTATAAAGTAGAAAAAAAAACTGAGGTCATAGACTCTTCAAAAATTAAAAATTATGCCGAAAAATCTATAATAAAGATGATTATAGAAGAAAAATCATTAAGAAATTCTATTATAGATAAAGTCTCTATAAATGATATTTTCTTAGATGAAAGCAAAGAAATTTTAAAATACATAATTAAAAATAAAGAATTGGATAAAATAGATATTGAAAAAAACAAGTTATTTGATATATCACAAGATTATATAAAAGATTTAAAAAATATTACATATGATACGGAAAATATAGATAATTTGATAAATATTATGAAAAAAAATACATCTCATATGAGGATGCTATCTATAAAAAATAAATATAAGTTTGATTTTTAGATATTTATTTAAATAATTTAAGAGAGGTAAATATGCAGTATATACAAATACTTTATATAAAAGAGTTTAGATCTATAGAAAGGAGGTATTAGTATGAAAGATATTCTTAGTAAAGAAGAGTACAAATTAGCAGCAAAAAAAGTTATAGAAAAAGGTAAAAAACAAGGAAATATAACTTTAGGAGAGGTAATTAGTATTTTTTCTGAAGTTGAACTTGATAAAGACCAAATAGAAAGTCTATATGATACTTTAGGAAATTTAGGTATAGAAATTATTGAAAATAAAGAAGAAAAAGTGGAGATAGATTTTCCAAAAGATGATGAAATCGAAATAAAAAATATTGAAAATCTTGAAGAAGAAATATCAAAAGACGAAACTCATATGGAGATTGAAAAGTTGGATTTATCTTTACCAAAGGGTATCAGTATGGATGATCCTGTTAGAATGTATTTAAAAGAAATAGGTAAAATACCTCTTTTAAAAGCTCACGAGGAAGTTGAACTTGCAAAAAGAATGTCTGAAGGCGATGAACTTGCAAAACAAAGATTAGTAGAGGCGAATTTAAGACTAGTTGTTAGTATAGCAAAAAGATACGTTGGTAGAGGAATGTTATTTTTAGACCTTATACAAGAAGGTAATTTAGGTCTTATAAAGGCTGTTGAAAAGTTCGATTATGTAAAAGGTTTTAAATTTAGTACTTATGCTACTTGGTGGATAAGACAAGCTATAACTCGTGCCATTGCAGACCAAGCAAGAACTATAAGAATACCTGTCCATATGGTTGAAACGATCAATAAATTAGTTAGAGTTTCAAGACAATTACTTCAAGAATTAGGTAGAGATCCAAGACCTGATGAAATAGCTAAGAAAATGGATATGAGCGAAGAAAAGGTAAGAGAAATTATGAAAGTAGCTCAAGATCCTGTATCTTTAGAAACTCCAATAGGAGAGGAAGAAGACAGTCATTTAGGTGATTTTATACCTGATGATGATGCACCAGCACCAGCTGAGGCTGCCGCATATTCTCTTTTAAAAGAACAAATAGCAGAGGTTATTAATTCTTTAAATGAAAGGGAACAAAAAGTACTTAAGTTGAGATTCGGTCTTGAAGACGGAAGAGCTAGAACACTTGAAGAAGTTGGAAAAGAATTTGATGTAACAAGAGAAAGAATAAGACAGATAGAGGCAAAGGCTTTAAGAAAATTAAGACATCCAAGTAGGTCTAAAAAACTTAGAGATTACTTAGATTAAAAATCGCTTTTTTAGGCGATTTTTTATATTAGAAAGGATAAAAAATGAAATTATCTAATAGATTATTTGAAATAGCAAGTTTAGTTACAAAAAATAAAAGAATAGCAGATATAGGAACTGATCATGGTTATATACCTGCTTATTTATTAAAAAATAATTATATAGAATATGCAATTTTAGCAGATATAAATAAAGGTCCATTAGAAAATGCAAAAAAAGAAATAGAATATAATAATTTACAAGATAAAGTTTCATTAAGACTTGGTTCTGGACTTGAAATATTACAAGTAAATGAAGTTGATGAAGTTATAATAGCGGGTATGGGTGGAGTTTTAATAAGTGAGATATTAGAAAAAAGAAAAAATGTAGCTAAATCACTAGAAAAACTTATACTACAACCTATGCAATCTCAAGAGGAACTTAGAAAATATCTTTTAAATAATGGATATGAGATTATTGAAGAAAAGTTAGTAAATGAAGATTTTAGAATATATGAGATAATAGTAGCTAAATACACTGGCAAAAATACTATTTTAGAAGATGATATATATTATGAAGTTTCTAAAAAATTAATAGAAAATAAAGATATTTTGCTTAAAGAGTTTTTAGACAAGAAAATAAATTCATATAATACTACTTTATCAAAAATAAATAACAATAATTCTGAAAAACTTAAAGAAAAGATAGATAATATAAGTTTAAAAATAGATAAATTGATAAAAATAAAAAATTCTATATAAGAGGTGTAATATGAAGTTAAAAGAAGTATTGAAAGTAATAGAGAAAAAATATCCTTTGGATTTGGCATATAGTTGGGATAACGTAGGCTTATTAGTAGGAAATTATGAAAGTGATATTAAAAGAATTATGTTAACTTTGGAAGCTAATGAAGAAGTTATAAATGAAGCTATAAATAAAAATGTTGACTTAATAATAACTCATCATCCTTTCATATTTAACAAATTAGAAAAGATAAATACTAGAGATTTAAAAGGAAAATTGATACATAAGCTTATAAAAAATGATATATCTATTTATTCAATGCATACTAATTTTGACATAGCGTTTGAAGGTCTTAATGATTATTTCATGGAACTTATAGGGGTTACGGATACAAAGATTTTGGAGGTTACAAAAAGTGAGGTTCTTTATAGTCTTTGTGTGTACGTTCCTGTTGATTATTGCGAAAAAGTTAAAGATGCTATAATGAAAACAGGTGCAGGAATAATAGGTAATTATAGTCATTGTAGCTTTAATATGAACGGTGTTGCGACATTTAAGCCTCTTGAAGGTAGTAATCCATTTATAGGTAGCAAAGATAGCGTAGAGGCAGTAAATGAAATAAAAGTAGAAACAGTTGTACCAGAAAGGTTATTAAATAAAGTTATAACTGAAATGATAAAAGCACATCCATATGAAGAAGTTGGATATGATTTGTATAGATTAGAAAATAAAGGTCATCATTTTGGGCTTGGTAGAATAGGAAAATTAGAAAAAGAAATTAATTTAGAGACTTTATGTAATACTATAAAAGAAAAATTAGATATGAATAATATCAGAGTAGTAGGAAGTTTGGATTCTAAGGTTAGGAAAATAGCGGTAGTTACTGGTTCTGGATCGGATTTAATAAAAAAAGCATACCAAAAAGGTGTAGATACTTTCATAACAGGAGATGTAAAATATCATGATGCACAAGATGCATTAGATTTAGGTATTAATGTTATTGATTGTGGTCACTTTGAAACGGAAAAAATATTTAGTGATATAATGAATAAGTTTTTAGAATATAGTTTATCGATAGACATTATAAAAAGTGAAGTGAATTTAAATCCTTTTAAGGTATTTTAGGTGTCAAATTGACACCTAATTTTTTAATGCTTTTTTAATTCATAAACTGCAGCTTCTATCAAAATATCTGCTTGTTCATAAGTTATCTTATTATTAGCTAACTCAACTAATTTTTGAGTAGCTAAATTCTTTTTATTATTTGCATCCAGTTGAGGATTAAATTGCTCTATTGATTTTACTATCTCACACGCTAGTTTTGTGCAAGTGTTTATTTTTTCAGAACTCATTTTTTCGTTTAAATAATTTATTAGAAAAGTTGATAGAGTTGTTATAACAACACTTACAATGGTTACTAATAATTTGAATAAATAGTCTTCCATATATACCTCCATATTTTTAGAAATTTTATAAAAATAAACTTATTTTTATTTGAATATTACAGATACTATTAATAATATATTAACTACTTAAGGAGACGTGCTATGATAAAATATTTTTTAAAAAATAAAGTTAAAAAAGAAATGAAAAAT
>JAGHEK010000126.1 GCA_017889265.1 Romboutsia sp.
AAAAAACTTTTGACTTGCAACTGCTTTTGATAAATGCTTATTTTTCATCATTCCTTTAATATTTAAATCTTCAATTGTTATATAGCTTGGTTTTTGCTTTATAATTGAAGATATAGTTTTATTAATATAGTCAGTTCTTATATTAACTAATCTTTGATGAAGTTTTTGTACTTTAACTACTTGCTTTTGAATATTTTGACGAGTAGCTACTCCTTTCTCTTTTTTATTTCTAATTTTCAAACTCTCATATTTCCTTGAAAGTTTTCTTTGTTCTCTTTTTAGTTTCTTTTCTACTTTTTTAACTTTTGAAGTTTTATTTATATTTTTAAACTTATTTCCATTAGAACATATTGCAAAATCTTTTAGTCCTAAGTCAATTCCTATTCCTTCATTCGTAGGTTTAGAAACTTTAGTATCATTTTCTTCGACTAATATTGATACATAATATCTGTTGGCTTTTTGACTTACTGTACCACTTTTAACTATTGAATTTGTAGGAATATAACCAAATTCTTTAAGTCTTATCCAACCAATAGTAGGTATCTTTACTCTATGTCTTTCTAAAGTCCAATCGGTTTTATTATTCTTAGGAAAGTATGCTTTTACATCTTGATTTTTCTTTTTCTTAAATTTAGGAAATCCTTTAGAACCTTTAAAGAAATCTCTAAATGCTTTATCTGCATTCATAATAGCTTGTTTAGTTGCTTTAGAAGATACATCCTTTATCCATTTCATATCTTGATTATTAGGTATATATTCGTTATTTAACCATTTTGAAAAGTCCATTCCACTAACAAATTTTCCTTCTTTTTCATAAACTTCTTTATTATGAGCAATATAAAAATTATATATAAATCTTGATACACCAATAGTTTGATGTATTTTAGCTTTTTGCTTATCAGTAGGATTAATTTCTATCTTGTAGGCTCTTTTCAACTTCTTCATCCTCTCTGATTTTATTCTTGTACTTTCTTAAACCATAGATTCTACAAGAGAAAATATGTAATATCGATATTATGTCTTGAACTAATTCTTCTTGTGGTGAAAGACTTTCGTTATTTACAACTATAATATCTACATTGAATTTAGCTAAAAATCTTTCAAACCAATCATAACCAAAACGTATAAATCTATCTTTATGAGTTATGATAATTGTATCTATTTCATTAGTCATACACTCATCAATAAGTTTATTCCATTTTTTACGATTATAATTTAATCCACTTCCATAATCTTCAATAACTTCATCAATTATCATTCCTTTAGCATTAGCATATTGTCTAAGAAAATCTACTTGATTTTTTAAATCATCTTTTTGATTAGCAGTTGAAACTCTTGTATAAATGATAGTTTTTCTATCATTATTTTTTTTATGAATACCTTTATACTCAAGATATTGTTCATAAGTGTAATATCTTCTATTAGTAGGAGTTCTAAAAGCTTTTAATTTGCCATTATTATCCCACCTTTGTAATGTAATAACTGATACATTTAATAGTTCTGCAAATTCTTTAGGTTTATAATGTTTACTCAATATAATCACATCCATTTCACGATTATATTATATCATATTTGATTATATTTATATATATTTTTATTAACTATTTACCTACTCCT
>JAGHEK010000052.1 GCA_017889265.1 Romboutsia sp.
AAGAAGATATAGCTAACCTTGATAGAATGGGAGAAAAATCTGCAACTAATATTATAAATGCAATAGAAAAATCTAAAGAAAATGATTTATATAGGCTTATAAATGGTCTTGGAATAAAGTTTATAGGACTAAAAAGTGCTAAAGTTTTAGCTAGCAATCTAAAGAGTTTAGATAATATAATTAATGCAACTTTTGATGATTTAATACAGCTTGAGGATTTTGGAGAAGTTATGGCCAAAAGTGTTATAGAGTTTTTTGATACACCAAAAAATATAAAAGTTATAGAAAAGCTAAAAAAAGCAGGAATAAACACTGATTTAATAGAAAAACATACGGATATAAAAATATTTGAAGGTATGAAAATAGTTTTAACAGGTACTTTAAGTACCTTAAAAAGAACTGATGCAAAAGATATAATAGAATCAAAAGGTGGAAAAGTAACGGGAAGTATTAGTAAAGCAACTACTTTTTTAGTAGCAGGTGAAGATGCAGGTTCAAAGCTTACAAAGGCTAATGAACTTAATATAAAAGTTTTAGATGAAAATAAATTTTTAGAAATTGTCAAATTGTCCTCAAAAGAAGAAGTTTTAGAAAAATTATAATATCTTATGAAATTGTATTTGTGTTATTATTAAAGATGAAATTAACTAAGAAAGGTATTATTATGACTAGATTAGATGATAGAAAAAATGATGAACTAAGAGAAGTTAAAATAACTAGAAATTATACTAAATATGCAGAGGGTTCTGTTTTAATAGAGTTTGGAGATACTAAAGTTTTATGTACTGCATCTATTGAAGAAAAAGTTCCACCTTTTCTAAGAAATACTGGCACTGGTTGGATTAATGCAGAGTATTCTATGCTACCTAGGTCAACTCACGAAAGAAAAATAAGAGAATCATCTAAAGGTAAAGTTGAAGGTAGAACTCAAGAAATCCAAAGACTTATAGGAAGGGCTATAAGGTCTGTTGTTAATCTAAATGAATTAGGTGAAAGAACTATTTGGATTGATTGTGATGTTATACAAGCAGACGGAGGAACTAGAACTGCATCTATTACGGGGGCATTTGTAGCAGTTTATGATGCAATTTATGGACTTTATAAATCTAAAGTTATAAAAAGTATGCCAATTAATAGCTTTGTTTCAGCTATAAGTGTAGGAATAGTTGATGATAATCATATACTTGATTTATGTTACGAAGAGGATTCTAATGCTCAAGTTGATATGAATATAATTATGACTAGTAAAGGTGAATTCGTAGAAGTTCAAGGAACAGGAGAAGAAAGACCTTTTTCAAAAAGTGATTTAGATAAATTATTAGAATTAGGTGAAAAAGGGAATAAAGAATTAATAGAAATACAAAAAAATGTATTAGGTGAAATTGCATATGAAGTTATTCCTATGGATTATGGGAACGAAATAGTAATAGCTACGAGTAACAACCATAAATTAGAAGAAATAAAGGCTATATTAGAAGATTTAGATTATGATATATATTCTTTAAAAGATGTAAATTTAGAGGGGATAGAAATTGTAGAAGATGGAAAAACTTTTGAACATAATGCACTTATAAAAGCTAGAGAAATAGCTAAAAGAACTAATTTAATAGCAATAGCAGATGATTCGGGATTAGAAGTTGATGCGATAGGTAAAAAGCCAGGAATATATTCTGCTAGATTTGCAGGTGAAAATGCTACTGATTATGAGAATAGACAAAAACTTCTTAAATCGTTACAAAATGTTCAAATGAGCAAAAGAACTGCTAGATTTGTTTCGGCAGTAGCAGTAGTTTTCCCAGATGGTAAAGAATTTGTAGTAAGGGGAATATGTGAAGGAAAGATATGTTTTGAAGAAATAGGTGAAAATGGTTTTGGTTATGATTCTATATTTATGGTAGATGGATACAATAAAACTTTTGCACAAATACCTTCATACGTAAAAAATAGTATAAGCCATAGAGCTATTGCACTAAATAATATGAAAGAAGAATTAAAAAAGAGAGTTGGAAGATGAAAATAGCAATAATTAGCGATACACACAAAGACTACTCTAGTATAGATAAAGCAGTTCCTATATTAAAAAAGTGTGATTTAATACTTTTTGCAGGAGATAATTTTTCTGATTCGAGGTATATCCATAAAAAAACTGGAATTGATATAATCGCAGTAAAAGGTAATTGTGATTTTTGTGATGTTGAAGAAGAAATAACATTTGATATAAATGAAAAAAAGGTATTTTTATGCCACGGAGATAAATATAATGTAAAGGATTCTTTAGATAAAATATCTAAAAAAGCTAAAGATATAGAAGCTGATATAGTTATTTTTGGTCATACACATATACCACTTGAAATAAAAAAGGAAGGTATCTTATATTTAAATCCAGGTAGTTTATCAAGACCTAGAAAAAATGATAAGAAAACTTTTTTATTAGTGGATATAGATGATGATGTAAAAACTAATTTAGTTAATATAAATTAATTTGAATAATTATTATTTTATATGGTATAATTATGTAGTTTAATACATATTAGGAGGGACTTTAGATGAAAGCAGAATTATTGAAAAAAGAAGGTATAAATGTATCTTTTAAAATAACAGTAGAAAATGATAAATTTAAAGAAGCAGTAAACAAAGCTTATAATAAAACAAAGGGGAAATATAATATACCAGGGTTTAGAAAAGGTAAAGCACCTAAAGTAGTTATAGAAACTCAATACGGAAAAGGTATATTCTATAATGATGCGATAGATATGCTATTTAAAGAAGTATATCCTCAAGCTATAAAAGAGTTAAATTTAGATGTAATAGATAGACCAAGTTTAGATATAGAGCAAATAAGCGAAGAAAATGGTTTAGTAATGCTTGTAGATGTTCAAGTTAAGCCAGAGTTTGAAGTTGGAACTTATAAAGGTGTAGAAGTTAAAAAAGAAGAAGTTAAAGTAAGTGAAGATGAAGTTGAATTAGAATTAAAGGAAATGGCAACTAGAGGAGCTAGATTAGTAAGTGCTGATAAAGCTTTAGAAAGTGGAGATACTGCAGTTATAGATTACGAAGGATTTGATAATGGTGTAGCTTTTGAAGGTGGAAAAGGTGAAAACTATTCATTAGTTATAGGTTCAAATACTTTCATACCAGGGTTTGAAGACCAATTAATAGGTAAAAAAGCAGGAGAAGAAGTAGAAGTTAATGTTACTTTCCCAGAAAAATATCACGCACCAAATTTAGCAGGAAAGCCAGTAGTATTTAACGTTAAAGTAAACGATGTAAAAGTTAAAGAAATAGCTGAAATAAATGATGAGTTTGCTAAAGATGTTAGTGAATTTGAAACTTTAAAAGAATTAAAAGATAGCATAAGAACTAAATTAGAAGAACAAGCTAAAAAATCAGTAGAAGATAAAATGAAAAATGACATAATATCTAAAATATGTGATAATACAGAAGTAGAAATACCTTCTGCTATGGTAGAACATCAATTAGATAATTTAATAATGCAATTTAATTATCAATTACAATATCAAGGATTAAACTTAAAGCAATTACTTGATATGAGTGGAAAAACTATTGATGATTTAAAAGATGAAAGAAGAGAAGATGCTAAAAAAGGTGTTAAGATGACTTTAGTTTTAGAAAAAATAGCTGAAGTTGAAAATGTTCAAATATCTGATGAAGAATTTGATGCTGAAATATCTAAAATGGCATCTATGTACAACATAGAATCTGATAAGTTAAAAAATACTTTAAGAGAAGAAGAAATAGAAGGTATAAAAGAAGAATTAAAAATAAGAAAAGTAGTAGATTTACTAGTTGAAAATGCTAAATTAGTTTAATTTGTGCAGTAGCCTTTGGCTACTGTAAATTATATATACTAAGTTTATAGGGGGTATTTTATATGGCATTAGTACCTGTAGTAGTTGAACAAACAGGAAGAGGCGAAAGGTCTTATGATATATATTCTAGATTACTAAAAGATAGAATAATATTTTTAGGAGACGAAGTAAATGATGCAACAGCAGGTCTTGTAGTTGCACAATTACTATTTTTAGAGGCAGATGACCCAGATAAAGACATATATTTATATATAAATTCACCTGGAGGAAGTATAACAGCTGGAATGGCTATATATGATACTATGCAGTACATAAAACCAGATGTTTCTACGATATGTATAGGTATGGCAGCATCTATGGGAGCTTTTTTACTTGCAGCAGGTGCTAAAGGTAAAAGATATGCACTTCCAAATAGTGAAATAATGATACATCAACCACTAGGTGGAACTAGAGGTCAAGCTACAGATATAGAAATTCACGCTAAAAGAATACTTAAAATGAAGGATAAATTAAATCAAATATTATCAGAAAGAACTAATCAACCATTAGAAAAAATAAAAATGGATACTGAACGTGATAATTTTATGGAAGCTATAGAAGCTAAAGAATATGGTTTAATAGATGAAGTAATTGAAAAAAGACCTTAATAAAGAAAGAGGTGATTTATATGTCTAAAAATGATACAAAAAATCAGCTAAGATGTTCATTTTGTGGGAAAAGTCAAGAACAAGTTAGAAGACTTATAGCAGGTCCAAACGTTTATATATGTGATGAATGTATAGAACTTTGTGATGAAATAATAAAAGAAGAAGTAGATGATGAAGTAGTAGAAACTGATATATCACTTCCTAAGCCAAAAGATATGATGGAAATATTAAATGATTATGTAATAGGTCAACATAAAGCTAAGAAAACTTTATCTGTTGCAGTTTATAATCATTATAAAAGAATTTATACGAAAAAAGCTAAATCTAAAGATGTTGAAATACAAAAAAGTAACGTACTTCTTTTAGGTCCAACTGGTTCAGGAAAGACTTTACTTGCACAAACTTTAGCTAGAACTTTAAATGTTCCTTTTGCTATGGCAGATGCTACATCTCTTACTGAAGCTGGATACGTTGGAGAAGATGTTGAAAATATATTATTAAAACTTATTCAGGCTGCTGATTTTGATATACAAAAGGCTGAAAGAGGAATAATATACATAGATGAAATAGATAAAATAGCTAGAAAATCAGAAAATCCTTCAATAACTAGAGATGTTAGTGGGGAAGGTGTTCAACAAGCACTTCTTAAGATACTTGAAGGTACTGTGGCTAACGTTCCACCTCAAGGAGGAAGAAAGCATCCTCATCAAGAGTTTTTAAAGATTGATACTACTAATATTTTATTTATATTAGGTGGAGCTTTTGATGGTATAGAAAAGATAATTAAAAAACGTGATGGAGATAAATCTTTAGGGTTTGGAGCTAAAATACAAAGCAAAAAAGACATTGATTTAGGTAAAATATATGAAAATGTTCTTACTGAAGATTTATTAAAATTTGGTATAATACCAGAGTTTATAGGTAGAATTCCTGTTATAGCTACTCTTGATTTACTTGATGAAGAAGCATTAGTTAAAATCTTAAAAGAGCCTAAAAATTCTTTAGTAAAACAATACAAAAGGTTATTCGAACTTGATGAAGTTGAATTAGAATTTGAAGATGAAGCTCTTATAGCAATAGCTAAACAAGCGATAGAAAGAAACACAGGAGCAAGAGGGCTTAGAAGTATAGTAGAAAAAATTATGATGGAAACTATGTATGAAGTTCCTTCAAGAGATGATATCAAAAAAGTTATAGTTACTAAGGAATGTGTTTACTCTGATAAAGAGCCAATATTAATTAAAAAGGATTAGTATATAAAAGCAACCTTTCATAGGTTGCTTTATTAAATTTAATGTTTTTAAAATAGGTATTTAGATATATACTTAATAGTATAATATACATTTTTTAAATAATGTTGAAAATTAAATTATGTAAATATATAATATATAAAGCGATAAAATTTAGCACTTTAAGGAGTGATATTAGTGGAAAATAATTATTATAAGATAGAGCATACACTTCCTTTAATACCTCTTAGGGGAATGTCTATATTTCCGTATATGGTACTTAATTTTGACATAGGAAGAGATGTTTCTTTAAAAGCTATAAATAGCTGTCAAGGGAATGATGATTTAGTATTTTTGACATCTCAAAAAAGCTTAGAGATAGATGATCCGACTGAAGATGACTTTTATCATACAGGGGTTATTTGTAAAATAAAGCAAATAATAAAATTACCAGGAAATGCAGTTCGTACAGTTGTTGAAGGGATTTCAAGAGCTAAAATTAAAGAACTAGAATTTGAAAATGGATATTATAAAGCTACGGTTGAAGAAATAGTTTATGAGAATTATAATGATGATATAGAAACTAAAGCGCTTATAAGAAATGTACTTGATGCTTTTGAGGAATATATCAATATAGGTAATAGAGTATCTGGAGAAATACTTGTAACACTTTCTGAAATGGAAAATATTGATAAGTTAATGGATACAATATGTGCAAATATTTATTTAAAATCAAGTCAAAAGCAAGAATTACTTGAAGAATTTGATATAAAACTTCGTCTAGAATTACTTTTAAAGACTTTACTTGAAGAATTAGAAATATTAAAGCTAGAAAAAAATATAGCACTTAAAGTGAAAAAACAAGTAAACAAAGTTCAAAAAGATTATTATCTTAAAGAACAAATGAGAGCTATACAAAAAGAATTAGGCGAAGATGACGATATAGATACGGAAGTAGAAAAATTTAGAGAAAGTTTAAGAAAGTTAAAAGCTACTAAAGAAATAAAAGAAAAAATAGAAAAAGAAATAAATAAATTCTCTAAGTTATCATCTATGTCACCAGATTCTTCTATAAGTAGAAATTATCTAGAAACTATATTCTCACTTCCTTGGAATAAAGAAAGCAGGGAAAAGATAGATTTAAAA
This sequence comes from Romboutsia sp., assembly GCA_017889265.1. Taxonomy (GTDB): domain Bacteria; phylum Bacillota; class Clostridia; order Peptostreptococcales; family Peptostreptococcaceae; genus JAGHEK01. The sequence goes on from JAGHEK010000052.1 coordinate 6,853, forward strand.
ATAGCAGAAGATATACTTAATGAAAATCATTATGGAATGGAAAAAGTAAAAGAGAGAATAATAGAGTATTTGGCAGTTAGAAAATTATCTAATTCTCTAAAAAGTCCGATAATATGTTTAGTTGGACCTCCTGGTGTTGGTAAAACTTCGATAGCAAAATCGATTGCAGATGCCATTGGAAGAAAGTTTGTAAGAATTTCTTTAGGTGGAGTAAGAGATGAAGCAGAAATAAGAGGTCATAGAAGAACTTATGTAGGGGCTATACCAGGAAGAATAATAAATGGATTAAAAGAAGCTAAAACTAAAAATCCTGTATTTTTATTAGATGAGATAGATAAGATGTCTTCTGATTATAAAGGAAGTCCTGCATCTGCTATGCTTGAAGTTTTAGATCCTGAACAAAATAAAAACTTTGTTGATCATTATTTAGAATTACCTTTTGATTTATCAAAGATACTTTTTGTTACTACTGCAAACAGTTTAAGTACGATACCTAGACCATTATTAGATAGAATGGAAATAATTGAAGTATCTGGATATATAGAAGAAGAAAAATTAAATATATCTAAAAACTATTTACTTCCTAAACAAATAAAACAGAATGGACTTCGTGAAAATTTCTTGAAAATAGATGATGAAACTATAAGAGAAGTAATAAATTCTTATACTAGAGAATCTGGAGTTAGAAATTTAGAAAGAACTTTAGGTACTATATGTAGAAAAGTAGCTAAAAAATACGTTGATAATTTAGAATTAAAAGAAGTTGTAGTATCAAAAGATGATTTAAATGAGTATTTAGGTAAAGTTAAATATAGGCACGAAGTAGCAGGATTAAATCCAGAAGTTGGAGTTGTTATGGGGCTTGCTTGGACATCGGTTGGAGGAGAAACTTTAACTGTAGAAGTAAACACTATAAAAGGAAAAGGGCAAGTAGTTTTAACTGGTAAGTTAGGAGATGTTATGAAAGAATCTGCAAAGACTGGTATAACTTATATTAGGTCTATTGCTGATAAATTTGGTATAGAAGAAGATTTTTATTCAAATACTGATATTCATATACATTTACCTGAAGGGGCAGTACCAAAGGACGGACCTTCTGCTGGGATAACTATGGCACTTGCTATTTTATCTTCACTTTCTAATATACCAGTTAGAAATGATGTCGCAATGACTGGTGAAATAACTTTAAGAGGAAGGGTTTTAGCAGTTGGTGGAGTAAAAGAAAAATTAATAGCTGCACATAGAGCAGGTATTAAAAAAGTTTTACTTCCTAAAGAATGTGAACACGATTTAGATGAAATACCACAAAATATAAAAGATGAAATGGAATTTGTGCTTGTTAAACATATGGATGAAGTATTAGAACATGCACTTTTTAGGAATGAGGAAAAATAATGAAAATTAGAAGTTCAGAAATAACTATGAGTGCAGTAAATAAATCTCAATACCCAACAGATGGGATACCTGAGATAGCTATGGTTGGTAGGTCAAACGTTGGTAAATCATCAAGTATAAATACTTTATTAAATAGAAGAAATTTTGCAAGAGTTAGTCAAACTCCTGGAAAAACTAGAACTATAAATTTTTATCTTATAAATAAAGAGTTTTTCTTTGTTGATTTACCTGGTTATGGATATGCAAAAATATCAAAGTCTGAAAAAGAAAAATGGGGTGCTATAATGGAAAGGTACCTTAAAGATAGAAAAGAACTTTGTGCTATATTTTTGCTTGTAGATATTAGACACGAACCTAGCAAAGATGATGTTATGATGTATGAATGGATAAAATATTTTGGTTATGATTGTGTGGTTATTGCTACAAAGGCAGACAAAATATCAAGAGGTCAGTATCAAAAACATATAAGCATAATAAGAAAGAAATTAAATCTTGAAAAAGATGAGAAAGTAATTCCACTGTCTTCTTTAAAAAAGACTGGAGTAGAAGATGTATGGAATGAAATTATTAATAAATATAATGAACACGGTTATGAAATAACTGTTGACTAAAGAGTAGATTTTCTACTCTTTTATTTTTTGTAAAAAAGTTGTTGGCAAACGTTTTCGATTGTGCTAAACTTAAATTAGGATACACTACTTTAAAAAAAGAAAAGGGGATTAAAATGAATAAATTATCTTTTAAAGAAAAGTATTCTTATGGGATAGGAGCATTCGGTAAAGATTTAGTTTATGGTATAGTTGGGACGTACCTAATGGTTTATTTTACCGATGTAGTTAAATTAAATCCAGCATTTGTTGGGACATTATTTTTAGTAGCTAGATTATGGGATGCTGTGAATGACCCAGCTATGGGAATGATAGTCGATAATACAAGAAGTAAATGGGGAAAGTTTAGACCGTGGATATTTATAGGAACAGTTTTGAATGCAGTTGTTTTAGTAGGGTTATTTAGAAAGCCTGATTTAGAAGGATTGCCACTTTATGCATATTTTTCAATAGCATATATACTTTGGGGAATGACTTATACTATAATGGATATACCATATTGGTCTATGATACCAGCACTTACAAGTGATAAAGAAGAAAGAGAAAAAGTGTCTGTTATACCAAGAATATTTGCAAGTTTTGGAGGTCTTACAATAGGAACTTTCGGTCTTACTATGATAGACTTTTTAGGTGAAGGAGATAAAGTTAAAGGATATTCAATGTTAGCTATTGTAATAGCAGTAATATTTGTTATATCTTCTTTAATAACTTGTTTAAATGTAAAAGAAAGAATAGAAACATCAAAAAATACTAAGAAAGTTAATTTTAAAGAAACATTAAATATAATATTAAAAAATGATCAGTTAGTTATATTTATAGGAATAGTTTTATGTATGAATTTAGTTATGCAAATATCTGGAGGTATGGCTATATATTATTTCACTTATGTTATAGGTGAGGAAAACCTATTCTCTATATTTATAGCATTTTCAGGGTTAGCAGAAGTAACTGCTCTAATGACATTCCCTAGTCTTACTAAAAAATTAGGAAGGGAAAAAGTATTTAAGTTAGGTTCAATATTACCGATAGTAGGATTTTTACTTTTATTAGTATCAGGATACGTAGACCCTAAAAATGCAGTATTTATAGCGATTTCAGGTATTGTATTTAAGTTGGGTTCTGGACTTTTATTAGCATCTACAACTGTAATGCTTGCAGACGTTGTTGATTATGGACATTATAAATTGGGAACTAGAAATGAAAGTATAGTATTTTCTGTACAAACTTTATTAGTTAAGAGTGCATCTGCTGTTAGTGGTTGGCTAGTGGGAGTAGGACTTTCTTTAGTTGGATATGTAGCAGGAGCTACTCAAACTGCTCAAACAATATTAGGTATGAGAGTTTTAATGATAGGCGCACCTATACTATGTGCTATAATTATGTATATAATATATAAAAATAAGTACAAACTAAATGGAAAATATTATGATCATATAGTAAAATCATTAAGAAAGAAAGCAGAACAAGATTTAAACGAAAATATGTAAATATATTCAAGGAGAAGTTTTATGTATTTAGGAGTAGATTATTATCCAGAACATTGGGATTATGAGATGATAGATGATGATTTAAATAATATATTAGAGCTTGGTTCTAATGTAATAAGAATTGGTGAATTTGCTTGGCATATGATGGAAAGTACAGAAGGGAATTACGATTTTTCATATTTTGATAGGGTAATTAAAAAAGCAAAAGAAAAGAATTTAAAAGTTATATTTGGTACACCAACAGCTACTATGCCTGCTTGGCTTGCTAAAAAACATCCAGATGTATTATCTGAATTTGAAGATAATACTAAAAGAGTATTTGGTGGAAGAAGACAATATTGTTTTAATAGTAAAACTTATATAGATTATTCAAGAAAAATAATAACTGAACTTGCTAATCATTATAAAAATGAAAAGAACATAGTGGCTTGGCAAATAGATAATGAATTTGGACACGAAGGAAGTGATTTGTGTTATTGTGATAATTGTAAAAATGAGTTTAGAAATTATCTAAAAAATACTTATAGTAATGATATAAATAAGTTAAATGATATTTGGGGAACTGTGTTTTGGTCGCAAACTTATAATGATTTCGATGAGATACCACTACCTACAAAAACTATAACTACACATAATCCAAGTCTTCGTATGGAATGGGAAAGGTTTAGGTCAATAAGTGTAGAAAAGCATGCAAAAATGCAAGTAGATTTACTAAAAGAAATATTAGGAAAAGATACTGTTGTAATACACGATTTTTCTGGAGGATATTTTGATAAAAGCTATGATTTTTCTAAGGTTGCAAAGCATATAGATATTGTAGCTTATAATAATTATCCTGTGTGGGGTGGACAAATAGAGCCGATACCTCCTTATGAAATTGCCTGTGGATTAGATTTTATGAGAGGGGCTAAAAAGAATAATTTTTGGATAACAGAGGCTATAATGGGTGCTCAAGGACACGATGTTATAGGATATTTACCAAGACCTAAACAAGCTAAAATGTGGTCATATCAAGCGATGGCACATGGTTGTAACTCTTTAATGTATTTTAGATATAGAGGAGCAACAAAAGGTGCAGAACAATTTTGTTATGGAATAATAGATAATGACAATAAAAAAAGAAGAAAGTTTTATGAAGTTCAAAGTTTTTTTAGTGAAATGAAACAAAATGAGGAAGTTGTAAATTCAAAGGTTAATTCAAAAGTTGCTCTTGTTTATGATTACGAATCAATGGCTAGTTTTAGAATACAAAGACAGAGTTTCTTAATGGATTATAAAAATGAAGTATATAGATTATATAGACCGTTTTATGAAAAAAATATAAATATAGATGTGATACCTTCGGATTCTGAGTTTGATGAATATGAGATATTATTAGTGCCTGTTATGATAGTTCATAAAAAAGAGGTACAAGATAAAATCAGAAACTTCGCTAAAAAAGGAAAAACTGTTGTACTTAGTTTTAGAAATTCTATCAAAGACTACTACAACAATTTAATCTTAAATAAACTTAACCCCGTTAATTTTACCGACTTTATAGGTGGTTATGTTGAAGAAATAGAATCATTTGGAGAGGGTCAAAGTATAAATTTATTAGGTATTGATGAGTTTAAAGAAGTTAACGGAAGTGCTACTGTTTTTAGAGATTTATTAAAAACTACAACTGCTAAGACTTTATTTAAGTATGACGAAGAATTTTTTGATGATTTATCAGCAATAACTTTAAATGAATATGAAAGTGGAAAAGTCTATTATATAGGATGTGGTGTAGATAATAATATAATGGATAAAATAGCAGAAAAAATAATTGATGAATCTAATATAGAATTTATATCTTCGCCAAAAGGTGTTGAAGTTGTAAAAAGAATGTACGATAATAAAACTAAATATTTTGTAATAAATCATACGGATAAAATACAAAAATTAAATGATTTAGTATTAAAACCTTATGATGCACTAATAGCTGATAATATATAGTAAATTATTTGTACTGAAAGGTATTAGTATGAAATGTGTAAAAAAGATTGTAGGAAAAAGGGAAAATGAAGATATTATAGCTTATAATGTTGTGTTTGATAATGGATTTGAAGTAGAGATACTTAATTTAGGAGGGATTATAACAAAAATTATAGTCCCTGATAAAGATAACAAATTCGAAAATGTAGTTGTTGGATATAAGAATATAGAAAGCTATATAACTAATCCATCTTATTTTGGAGCTATAATTGGAAGAACTGCAGGTAGAATATGTGATGCAAGAATTATTATAGATGATAAAAGTTATAATTTAAGCAAAAATTATGACACAAATCAGGGACACGGGGGATATGTAGGATTTGATAAGAAAATATGGAATGTTGAGGTTTTAGAAGAAGTTAATAATATAACTTTAAAAATGGAAACTAAAAGTTTAGACGGAGAAGAAAATTATCCAGGAAATTTAGATGTAATTGTTAGTTATAAAATATACAACGACTATAAGATAGAAATCCTATATGAAGCTATAAGTGATAAAAATACATTGATAAATATGACTAATCATAGTTATTTTAATTTAAGTGGTAATCTAAAATCGCCTATAACACAGCAATATATGAAATTAGATAGTGAGTATATGCTTGAAATAGATGAAAGTTGTGTTCCAACAGGTAACAAGATAAATGTAAAAAATACTCCATTTGATTTTACAAGTATTAGATGTATAGGAGATAGTATAGATTCTGATAATTATCAAATTAATATAGGAAAAGGATACAATCACCCATTTTTGTTAAATGGAGATAAAAATATATATTTAGAAGATAGAAGTTCTAAAAGAGCTATGAAAATAAGCACTAATCAAAAAAGTGTTGTTGTATATAGTATGAATTTCACAGATGATGAAGTTTTATATAATGGTAAAATTAATCAAAGAAGATACGGTATATGTTTTGAAACACAATCTCCACCGATAGGAAAGGATATGTGTTTTATAGATGATTCATTTGTTCGTAAAAATGAAAAATATATTCAAAAAACTACTTATGAGTTTTTTGTAAATAGAATATGAATGTTTTAGAAAGTCTTGCTTAGCAAGGCTTTTATTTTATAGAAATACTTACAAAATAAAGTTAATAAAATTATAGCTTTATCTGTATTAAAAAAATTAAGATGTCGATAATCAAAGTATAAAAATTTAAAGGGAGATGATAGTAATAAAATTAAAAGAATTTATGAAAAACAAAGAAGTTTTAGATAATAATGAAAGTTATATCGAAGAAATTTTTTATGATTTAATAAATACTGCTTTAGAAAAAAATTCTAGCGATATACATATAGAGCCTAAGAAAGATTTTATACTAATAAGAAATAGAGTAGGAAAAAATCTAAATGTCCTACAAAAACTTGATACAGAAATTTATAATAAACTAAACAATTTTATAAAGTTAAATAGCCATATTAATATAACTGAAAATAGATTGCCTCAAGACGGAAGAATAGATATAGAAATTAAAAATCAAAAAATTGATATAAGGGTTTCTACAATTCCTGTGGTTTATGGTGAAAAAATAGTTCTTAGACTTTTAAATAGAGATTTATATATAAAAGATAAGTTAGAGTTAGGTTTCTTAAGTAAAGATTTAGAGAAAATAGATAGAATGTTAAAAAGAAAAAGTGGAATGATTTTAGTTACAGGTTCTACTAGAAGTGGAAAAACTACTACGATATATTCGTTTATAAGAGATTTAATAGATGAAAAATTAAACATAGTTACTATTGAAGACCCGATAGAATATAAATTTGATGAAATAAATCAAATTCAAGTAAACAACAAGATAGGGCTTGATTTTGAAAACTTATTAAAATCAGTATTAAGGCAAGACCCAGATATTATAGTTTTGGGTGAAATAAGAGATTTAGAAACTGCTAAAATAGCAATAAGAGCATCTATAACAGGACACTTAGTAATAACTACTATGCACACTAATAGTTCTATATCTTCTATAACTAGATTGATAGAAATGGATATAGAGCCGTATCTTTTAAAATCTTCTTTAGTAGGAATAATACATCAAAACCTTGTACAAAAAAACGAAACTGATTTGGAATTAGATTATGAAATTTTAGAAATAAACGATGAGTTAAGAAGTTTAATAAATAAAGATATAGATGAAAAATTATTAAATAGTATAGCTACTGATAATAATTTACTGACAGTAAAAGAAAAAATTAAGTCCAAAGGAAGTGTACAAGTTGAGGCTTACTAATAAAGAAGTTATTGTATTTTGTAATAAGGTGGGAACTTTATTGCAGTCTGGATATGAAATAGATAAAAGTCTTTATATGTTAAAAAATCAATTCAGCAAAAAGATAAATAAAATCACTAGTCAAATCATAGATAACATTAATTCCGGAAAAAGTATATCTGAATCTTTTAAACAAATAAATATATTTTCTAATTTTTTTATTAGTATGTTAACTTGTGGTGAAACTAAGGGGAATTTAGATGACGTTTTGTTTGAAATATCAAATCATTATATTGATAAAGAAAACATTAAAACAAAATTTATAACGTCTTTATTATATCCAACTATTTTATTTATATCACTACTTATATCTATTAATTTTTTATTGTTTTTTATAGTTCCTTCGTATGAGAATATGTTTTTAGGTAGTGAAGTAGAAATATCTTTGATAACTAAAAGTATAATAAATTTATCTATTTTTGTTAGAAATAATTATTTTTATATTTTTTTAGGATTTATTTTATTTTTCATCTCAGTATTTTTAGTTATAAAAAGTAAAAGCTATATAAAAAGTTATATACTTTTTAAAATTCCAATGGTAAATAAACTATTTATAAATACTAAAATAATAAATTTTGCTAATGTTTTTTCTTCGCTTATAAAAAGTGGGGTAAACATAATGGATTCAATAAACCTATCATCAGAAGTTTTAGATGATGATTTTCTAAAAGAAAGACTAAATTTAAGCATCAATTCCATAAAGGAAGGAAATAGTCTTAGGTATTCTTTTGAAAAAGCTCAAATATTTCCAAAGATATTCTTAGATATGATAGATATAGGCGAAAGAAGTGGAAAGTTAGAGTGTAGTTTGAATTTTATAATAAATCTTTATAAAGATGAGTTGAATGCTACTTTAGAGAGATTTTCTAAATATATGGAGCCTACCTTAATTTTTATAAACAGTATATTCGTTATTTTATTTTTACTTTCTATGACTACACCGATTTATGATTCTATAAATTTAATTTAAGAAGGAGCGATAGATATGTTGAAAAAAGAAGAAGGATTTACTTTAGTTGAAATGGTTATAGTTATGAGTATTATAAGTATAATATCTGGCTTTGGTTTTGTTAAACTTTTTAATGTCCAAGAAAGCACTAAATTAAAAGCAGACTATGTTGTAGCTAGTAATATTGCACTTGCTACTAATTTGTATTTAATGGATAACCCAAATTCTAATTCTGTTACACTACAAAATTTAAAGGACGGTAATTATATAGATTTTATACCTAAACCACAAAGCGAAAATAATGCAGAGTTTGAAATAGATTTATCTGGTGAAGATATAAAAATAAAGGCGAACGGTGAAGTATTTTATCCTAAAGTTAATTAAAAAATATAGAAAGGTTTCACAAAAAGTGGTATAATATCGAAAGTATTTAAAAAACACGAAGGAGTGAAACTGGTGATAGGTAGAAATGATTTATGCCATTGTGGGAGTGGTAAAAAATATAAAAAGTGTTGCTTACAAAATGATAGTAAAATAAAAAGTACGAATATAAAACTTGAAAATGCTCAAACTATATATTCTAATTTATATCATAAAATATACAATTATTCTTCAGAAACTAAGTTTGAAAAAGAATATGAAAAAGCTAGAGAAATATTCTATGTTATAGATGATAATTCTTTAAATGAAAAGTTTGAAAAGTTATTTAATACTTACTTTATGTTTGATCACATAATGGAAAATAAAAAGGTTATGAGTGTATCTTTTTATGAAGAATTACAAGGTAATTTAAATTCAACTGAGGTTAGAGTTTTAGTTGATTTATTTAATTCTTATATAAGCATATATGAGATAAAAGAAAAGTTGGTTGATAGAGTAGTTCTTAAGAATTTATTAACTAATGAAGAAATCTCAACAGAAGATATAAATTTACTAAAAGAATTCTCAGTTAGTGATATAATCATAGCTAGAGTAGTTAAAGTAGAAGATACTAATATATTAGTAGATATAACTGTAAAAATAACAGAATCTATAAAAAATGTAATAATAAACGATGTAAACAATTTATTTGAAAAATATAAAGATGTATATAAAACTATAGATGTTTTCTTAATACATCATACTCACATAATGTATAGATATATTCAACAATTATTAGAGCCTAAGGTAACTGAATATTTAAAGGAAAAAATGGACTCAACTAAAGAAAATTTATCTAATGAAAAGTCAACTGACAAAGATTTAGATGAAGTTTGCAATTTACTAAAATCTAATGTAGAAGATACTTATGTAAACTCTTGTATAGAATTTTGGAATGATTATAAAAAATCAAATTCTAATGTAAAAGGTGCTGAAAATGGTTGGGCAGCAGCAGTTGAATATCACATAAAAAAAGAGGACAATCAGACTGTAACTCAAGCAGAGATAGCTAAAAAATATGCTACGAGTACAAGTACATTAGGAAAAAGATATAAAGATTTAAAAATATAATTTTTTTTAAAAGAGAGGGTTTTTATGAGTCTTAGTTTAGGAAAAGCAATTGAAGTATCAACAAGTTTTATAAAATCTAATCCTGCAGTTCCAGTATATAAAGGGGAGGAACTTTATGGAGTTATTTATCATATAGAAATTGGATATAATGAAAATTCAAAAGATAAAGTTAAACAGTATGTAATAGTTGATTATAAAGATTTTAATTTATCTAATAATGAAAAAGAAGAATTAGTAGATATTGCAAAAACATATTGTAACGAAAAAAATATAGATGAAAAAGATTTACAAATTGAACTTCTTGATAATGAAGAGGCTGAAAACTTCATAGAAAAAGTATTTAATAATATGAAAGTTATAAAAGGTCTTATAACTAAGAAGGATTAAAAAGCATGGATTTAGTAGCAGTAGAAGAAATATTACCGTATAAAAATACTTTTAGTTTTAATTTATATAATTATTCAGAGAAAATAGATTTAAACAAAGAATTAGTTTGTAATATAAAAGTTATAATAAAAGAGCTTGAAGAAAAATATAAAGATAAGTTTGAAAATGAAGCTATCGTTTTAGTTTATGGTTTAAAATCTAGTTTAGATGATGAAATAAAAGAGATAGTTTTAGATGAATTAGTTGAATATAATTTTAAAAAAGAAAATATCGAGATTTTTTATAAAAGCTAGGTTTTAACCTAGTTTTTTTACTTGAAGGAGGGCTTATGCTTAGGGTATCTAATTTAAAAATATCTATAAATGAAGATAAAAAAATATTAAAAAAATTAATATTAAAAAAACTTAGAATAAAAGAAAGTGAACTAATAAAATATACCATATATAAAGAATCAATAGATGCTAGAAAAAAAGGAAATATAGATTTCGTATATACTGTTGATGTTAGTCTAAAAAATGAAGCTAAGATAATAAAAAATGGATTAAAAGATGTAGTTGAAATAAAAAATAAAAACTATGTTGGTGTAAAAATGGGTAGCGAAAAATTAAATTCTAGACCAGTAGTAATAGGAAGTGGTCCTGCAGGTCTTTTTGCGTCTTTACTTTTAGCTCAAAATGGATATAATCCGATAATGATTGAAAGAGGAACAGATGTTGATACTAGGACTAAAGACATAAATAATTTTTTACTTACTAGAAAATTTAAAAATAATTCTAACGTTCAATTTGGAGAAGGTGGAGCAGGTACTTTTTCAGACGGGAAATTAACTACTAGAATAAAGGACATAAGATGTAGAAAAGTTTTGGAAGAACTAGTTAATTTCGGTTCACCTGATGAGATTTTATATTCTTATAAGCCACACGTTGGTACTGATATATTGGTTGATGTAGTAAGAAATATTAGAAATGAGATAATAAGATTAGGTGGAGAGGTTAGGTTTAATTCTTTAGTAACTGATATAGAAGTAGAAAATAATGCTGTTAAATCTATTACTATAAATGAAAAAGAAAAGATAGATGCACAAGTAGTTATACTTGCCATAGGTCATAGTGCAAGAGATACTTATAAAATGCTACATAAAAAAGGAGTATTAATTACTCAAAAACCATTTGCAATAGGTGCAAGAATTGAACATCCTCAAGAGCTTATAAATAAATCGCAGTATAAAGAATTTTACAATCATCCAAGGCTTGGTGCTGCAGATTATAAACTTATAGAACATACTTCGAATTTAAGAACTGCTTATAGTTTTTGTATGTGTCCAGGAGGGAGTGTTATAGCATCTGCATCTAATGAAGGTGAAGTAGTTACTAATGGAATGAGTGAACACGCTAGAGATAAAGTAAATGCAAATAGTGGATTTTTAGTTAACGTTATACCTTCTGATTTTGGAAGTGATGACCCTTTGGCTGGAATATATTTTCAAGAAAAATATGAAAAGTTAGCTTATAATTTGGGAGGGAAAAATTATAATGCTCCAGTTCAGTTAGTAGGAGATTTTTTAAATGACAAAACTTCAAATGCTTTAGGAAGTGTAGAACCTTCGTATAAGCCAGGATATACTTTTGTTGATTTGAGAGAGTGTTTACCAAAATTCGTTACAGATTCTATGAAAGAAGCGATAGTAAAACTTAATAATAAACTAGACGGATTTGCTATGTATGATGCAATATTAACTGGGGTTGAAACTAGGTCTTCAGCACCTGTTAGAATAGTAAGAGATGAAGAAACTTTACAATCAAGTAATGTAAAAAATTTATATCCTTGTGGAGAAGGTGCAGGATATGCAGGAGGAATAGTAACTGCTGCAGTTGATGGTATTAAATGTGCAGAAAAAATTATTCAAAACTACAACTGTATTATAAAATAATTGTAAATTTTAATTGGAATTTAACTAAATATTAATACATTTTTAATATTTAACATAATTTTAACATAACTTATCTAAAAATTTGTTAGAATATATATCATAGAATTTATATTCCAAGGAGGATTTTAGATTGGACATAGTAATAGGGCTGATGGGTGGTTTAGGTCTTTTCTTATATGGTATGAACCTTATGGGAGATGGTCTTCAAAAATCAGCAGGGGCAAAATTAAAAAAGATAATTGAATTATTAACAAGTAACGTAATAATGGGTGTACTTGTTGGTATGTTAGTTACAATGGTTATACAAAGTAGTAGTGCTACTACTGTTATGGTTGTTGGATTTGTAAATGCCGGTATAATGAGTTTAACTCAAGCCATAGGTGTAATAATGGGAGCTAATATAGGTACTACTATAACTGCTCAATTAGTATCTTTAGATGTAGACTTTTTAGCACCGATTTCATTAGGTATAGGTATTGTTATATATATGTTTGCTAAAAAATCTAAAACTAGACATATAGCAGAGATACTTTTAGGATTCGGTATATTATTTACTGGTATGGAATTTATGAAAGATGCAGTTTCACCACTTAAAGAGTATGAAGGATTTACTAATATGCTACTTAGCTTTGGTTCAAACCCTATACTTGGTGTTTTAATGGGATTTGCTATAACTGCAATAGTTCAAAGTTCAAGTGCATCTATGGGTATGTTAATAGCTTTAGCATCTGAAGGGCTTATACCAATAACAGCAGCACTTCCTATATTATATGGTGAAAATATAGGTACTTGTGTTACTTCTTTAATATCTAGTATAGGTGCTACTAAAAATGCTAGAAGAGCTGCGGTTATGCATTTAACTTTCAACCTAATTGGTTCTTTAATATTTATGTTTATTTTAAGTGGACCAATAGTTAAATTAGTTACATATATAGACCCAGACAATACAGCTAGACAAATAGCTAATGCACATACTTTATTTAATGTTATAAATGTTTTAATATTACTTCCATTTAATAAACTTATAGTTAAACTAGCTATCAAGTTAGTTCCAGAAACTGAAGGTGAGGAAGAAGACGATAACAAAATCATAAAATATATAGATGATAGAATGATAGAAACTCCTTCAATAGCTCTTACTAACACATTAAAAGAGACTATAAGAATGGGAGAAAAGGCTAAAGAATGTTTTAATTATTCTATGGAAGGTATACTAGAAAATTCTGAAAAGAAGGTTGAAAAAGCATTCAAAAAAGAAAGACACGTTAATGAACTTCAAAAGAGTATATTATCATACTTATTAAAGCTTTCTAAATCATCATTAAATGATAATGCAATAGAAACTGTTGATGCATTATTTAGTGTAGTAAATGATATAGAAAGAATAGGAGATCACTCTGAAAACATAGCAGAACTTGCTAAGATAGCGATAGACTCTAAATTAAAGTTTTCGCAAGATGCTACTAAAGAATTAACAGAAATGTATGAAAAAGTTCTTTCAACATATTCTTATGCAATTGATGCTATGGAAAAATCTGATGTTGAATTAGCTTATAAGATTATAAGAATGGAAGAAAGAGTTGATCTGATGGAAAAATCTTATAGAGCTAATCATATGCAAAGATTAAATAATAGTACTTGTAATTTTGAAACAGGAATTATTTATTTAGATATAATAACTAATTTAGAAAGAATTTCAGATCATTCTTTAAATATAGCTCAACAAGTTATATCAGGAAGAATTGTATTTAAATAGGGGGTTGCCATATGGCAACTCTTTTTTATAAAATTTTGTTATTTGAATTGAAAGATACCTATTATTTGGTTATAATCTAATTAAACTTAGAATGAATTTAAGGAGATTTTAGTTATGAAAAAGTTAACATTTGACTATTCAAAAGCAAGTAGTTTTTTAACTTCTAATGAATTAGAAGGAATGAAAAGTTGTGTTAGTACTATTCACAATATGATACATAATAAAACTGGTCTTGGAAACGATTTTTTAGGTTGGGTTGATCTACCAAAAAATTATGATAAAGATGAGTTTGAAAGAATTAAAAAAGCTGCAAAAAAAATTCAATCTGATTCAGATGTTTTATTAGTAATAGGTATAGGTGGTTCTTATTTAGGAGCTAGAGCTTGTATAGAAATGATTGGTCATTCATTTAAAAATGATTTAACTAAAGAAGAAAGAAAAGCACCTAAAATATACTTTGTAGGTCAAAACATAAGTTCTACATATATGAGTGATTTACTTGATGTAATAAAAGATAAAGATGTTTCTATAAATGTTATATCAAAATCAGGAACAACTACTGAACCTGCAATAGCATTTAGAATATTTAAGGATTTCTTAGAAAAAAAATACGGAAAAGAAGAAGCCAAAAAAAGAATATATGCAACTACTGATTCAAGTAAAGGAGCACTTAAAAAATTATCTGATGAAGAAGGTTATGAAACTTTCATAATACCAGATGATGTTGGAGGACGTTTCTCTGTTTTAACTCCTGTTGGACTTTTACCAATAGCTACTGCTGGAATTGATATAGATAAAATTATGTTAGGTGCTAGTGATGCGAGTTGTGACTTTAATAATGAAAACTTAGATACTAACTATGCTTACCAATATGCAGTAGTTAGAAATGCACTTCATAGAAAAGGTAAGGATGTTGAACTTTTAGTAAATTATGAACCTAAACTTCATTATTTCTCTGAGTGGTGGAAACAATTATATGGAGAAAGTGAAGGAAAAGACAATAAAGGAATATTCCCTGCATCAGTAGATTTTTCAACTGACCTTCATTCTATGGGACAATATATCCAAGAAGGAAAAAGAATATTATTTGAAACAGTTTTAAATGTTGTAGATGTTGATAAACATATAGAGATAGAAGCTGTTGAAAATGATTTAGATGGTCTTAATTATTTAGCTGGAAAAAATGTTGACTTTGTAAATAAAAAAGCATTCCAAGGAACTTTACTTGCACATACAGATGGACAAGTTCCTAATTTAATAGTAAATGTACCTAAGTTAGATGAGTATAACTTTGGATATATGGTATACTTCTTTGAAAAATCTTGTGCTATGAGTGGATATTTATCAGGGGTTAATCCATTTGACCAACCAGGCGTTGAAGCATACAAAAAGAATATGTTTGCTCTTTTAGGAAAACCAGGATTTGAAAAGGAAAAAGAAGAATTAGAGAAAAGATTATAGTAACTGTAAAAATCACTACTTTTTAGTAGTGATTTTTTATGTGAAAATATATTCATTTTAAGATTTTATTGTAGAAATTCGTTTATTTTGGTGCTAAAATACATATAATAAAAGTATTAGTAATCTAGGAGGTTTTATATTATGGCAGGTAAAAAAGGAATTGGATTTACAGTCATAGTTTGTATAATAACAAGTGTTATAAGTAGTTATACTACTGTTAGTGTTATGAAAGAATCACAACTTAATATTATAAATAATACACAAAGTGTAGAAAATAAATCGACTACTCAATCAACTAATAAAGCTGAAAATATATATCATCAAGTAAGTGATAAAGCTATGCCTTCAGTTGTAGGTATAACTACTGTAAGCATAGACAAAAATAATATATTTAATATACCTACGCAATCTGAAGGTGTTGGAACAGGATTTGTAGTAGATAAAAACGGATATATACTTACTAACTCTCACGTTGTAAATGATGGTCAAGCTGTTGAAGTTAATGTATTATTCAATGATGGAACGACTACAAAAGGTGAAGTTTTATGGAATGATTCTCAACTTGATTTAGCTGTTGTAAAAGTAAATAAAAAAGGACTTATACCTGCAGAGCTTGGTAATAGCGATGAAGTAAGAACTGGAGATATAGCCGTAGCAATAGGAAATCCTTTAGGACTTGAATTCCAAAAAAGTGTTACACAGGGTATTATAAGTGGGCTTGATAGAAGTATACAAACTGAAAATTCTAGTATGACAGGTCTTATGCAAACTGATGCTAGTATAAATCCTGGTAATAGTGGTGGACCACTTCTTAATGACCAAGGGCAGGTTATAGGTATAAATACTGCTAAAGTTTCTGAGGCAGAAGGGTTAGGTTTTGCGATACCTATAAATACTGCAAAACCAATAGTTGAACAAGTAATCAAAAAAGGAACTTTTGAAAAAGTAACTCTTGGTATAAAAGGTATAGACGTTAAGATATTTGAATCTGCAACTGGAACTGATATAGAAGCTGATAATGGTGTTTATATAGTAGAAGTTGTTAATAATACACCTGCACAAAAAGCAAATATAGCGGCAGGAGATGTAATAGTTAAAATCGGTGATGATAGTATAACTAGTATGTCTGATTTAAATAAGAGCTTATATAAATACTCAAAAGGTCAAAGTGTTGATTTAGTTATAAATAGAGGTGGAAAAGAAGTTAAGGTAACGGTAAAATTCTAGGATAAAAAAGCCAGATAGGGCTTTTTTATTTACATAAAATTAACAATTACATAACATTTATTTAACAAATTATATATATCATAAAGGTATAAAGATGATTATTATAAAAGGAGATATATATTATGTTAAAAAGAAAGATAAAAGTATTGTTAATGTCTACTGTTTTAGTAGGAAGTTTGGTAGGATGTGGGGCTAAAGAGGAAGAAAGTTCATCTAAAATAACTATATCAGGTTCTACTTCAGTTGGGCCTTCAATGGAACTTATTGCACAAAAATTTGAAGAAAAAAATCAGGGAGTAAGTGTTGAAGTTCAATTATTAGGTTCTTCGGCAGGTATAAAAAATACAATAGAAGGTGTTTCTGAGATAGGAAT
This sequence comes from Romboutsia sp., assembly GCA_017889265.1. Lineage (GTDB taxonomy): Bacteria > Bacillota > Clostridia > Peptostreptococcales > Peptostreptococcaceae > JAGHEK01. Next base: position 24,203 of record JAGHEK010000052.1, read on the forward strand.
GGCATCAAGAGATTTAAAAGAAGAAGAAAAATCAGCAGGTCTTATTGAAACTGAGATGGCAATAGATGCAATAGCGCTTATAACTAACAAAAATAATCCTATAAAAGATTTGACTTTATCTCAAATAAAAGATATATATACAGGAAAAATAACTAACTGGAAAGAATTAGGTGGGAATGATGCGCCAATAGTAGTAGTATCAAGAGAAGATGGTTCGGGAACTAGAGGAGCTTTTGAAGAGATAATAGGATTTGAAAGTTCTGAATTAGTAAAAGATGCTACTATTGGAGATGGTTCTGGGAATATAAAATCAACTGTTGAAGGAAATGAAAATGCAATAGGATACGTTTCTGGCTCTTATGTTGATGAAAATATAAATCTTTTAAGTGTTGAAGGAAAAGAAATGACTAATGAAAATATAAAAAATGGCGAATATAAAGTAGCAAGACCGTTCATACTTGTACATAAAGAAGATAAAATAACTGAAAACGGAAAATTATTGTTAGATTTTATATTAAGTGAAGAAGGACAGAAAATAGTTGAAGAAGAAGGATTAGTAAGTATAAGATAAGGAGCTTTTTAGCTCTTTTTTTATTGTTAAATTTAAGTTAAGAACGTAAATAAATTTTACTTTAAATTAACATAAACATAATATTAATTTAACTTATCTAAATTATTATATAAAAAGATAAATAGTTTAGGAGGTCTTTATGTTAGCAAATGCTAAGAAATCTAGTTCGATTAGTATAAAAAAAGATTTAGATAATAATTCAAAATATAAAAATAAATACTTTATGGAAAAGTTAAGTAAGAACATATTTTTTATGAGTGCATTAATGGCAGTTATAAGTTTATTTCTTATAATAGGATTCGTTTTTTATAAAGGTTTAACACCATTTTTTTCAAAAGGGTTTTCGATGGTCGATTTTTTAACTGGTGTTGAATGGCTACCAGGTAGTGAAAAGTTCGGTATAGCACCTATGATTATAGCATCTATAATAGCAACTTTAGGGGCATTATTAATAGGTGTTCCAGTTGGAATATTTACTGCAGTTTTTATAGCAGAAGTAGCTCCAAAGAAGGTTTCTAAGATAATGTCGCCATTAATTGAATTATTAGCTGGTATACCTTCAGTTTTATATGGGGTATTTGGGCTTTCTTTTATAGTACCACTTATACAAAATATATTTAATTTACCTAAAGGACAAAGTTTATTAGCAGTGATAATAGTTTTAGCTATAATGATGTTACCTACTATAATATCGGTATCAGAAACTGCTATAAAAGCAGTACCAAAATCTTATAAAGAGGGGTCTTTAGCACTCGGAGCATCTAAGATAGAAACTATATTTAAAGTTATAATACCTTCTGCAAAATCAGGTATACTTGCAGGAATTGTACTTGGAATTGGTAGAGCATTAGGTGAAACTATGGCAGTAATTTTAGTAGCAGGAAATTCACCAGTAATTCCAACTAGTATAACTGATAGTGTAAGACCTTTAACTACTAATATAGCTCTTGAAATGGGGTATGCTTTTGGAACTCATCAAGAAATGTTATTTGCAACAGGAGTAGTTCTTTTTAGTTTTATACTTGCACTTAACTTGCTTTTAAATAAACTTTCAAAGGGAGAATAGTATAATGAGGAAATTGAAAGAAAATATACTTAAATTTTTTATATATTCATCAGCATTTTTTACTGTATCAATTCTTTTTATGATAGTTTCGTATATATTCATAAAAGGTATAGGTGGTATAAATTTATCATATTTAACTAGTGATTATTTAGCCGACGGTAGTGGAGGAATACTTCCTATGATAATTACTACATTATATATGGTAATACTCTCTTTATTGATAGCTACACCAATAGGGGTATTATCTGCAATATATCTACAGGAGTATGCTAAAAAAGGTAAATTAGTAAATATTATAAGGTTTGCAACTGAAAGTTTAGCAGGTATACCTTCAATAATATATGGGCTTTTTGGGGGAATATTTTTTGTTATAACTTTACAACTAGAATATTCGATACTATCAGGAGCACTTACTGTTAGTATAATAATTCTTCCTGTAATAATAAGAACTACTGAAGAAGCTTTAAAAACTGTTCCTACTGGATATAAAGAAGCATCTTTGGCATTGGGTGCTACTAAATTTCAGACATTATATAAAGTAATTTTACCTAGTGCAATACCAGGGATATTATCTGGAATAATTTTATCTGTTGGACGTGTAATAGGTGAATCTGCGGCAGTTTTACTTACTGCAGGAACGGTTGCTCAAATGCCTGAAGGTATATTTAGTAGTGCTAGAACACTTACAGTTCACGCATATTTACTTACTAAAGAAAAAGGAGATATACAGGGAGCGGCAAGTTTAGGAATAGTTTTAATAGTTATGGTATTTTTACTAAATACTTTAGCTAAAGTAATTGCAAAAAGATTAAATAAGGCTAATTATTAATGAGGTGGAAAATGAGTATTAAGATAAAAGTTGAAAATTTAGATTTATTTTATGGTGAAAATCAAGCACTAAAAAATATAAATTTAGATATAGAAAAAAACAAGGTAACGGCACTTATAGGTCCTTCTGGTTGTGGTAAATCTACTTTTTTAAGAACGTTAAATAGAATGAATGATTTAATAGAAAATATTAGTATAAAGGGGAAAGTAGAAGTTGACGGAGAAGATATTTATAAAAGTGATGATGTTATAAAACTTCGTACAAAAGTTGGAATGGTATTTCAAAAGCCTAATTTATTTCCTATGAGTATTTATGACAACGTAGCTTATGGTCCTAAGATACACGGAATAAAAGATAAGAAAACTTTAGATAAGATAGTTGAAGAAAGTTTAAAAGGTGCTGCAATATGGGACGAAGTAAAAGATAGATTAAAAACTTCTGCTCTTGGACTATCAGGAGGTCAACAACAAAGAGTATGTATAGCTAGAACTATCGCTATGAAACCAGAAGTTATTTTAATGGATGAACCGACTTCTGCGCTTGACCCTATATCTACTCTAAAAGTAGAAGAATTAATACAAAACATAAAAAATGATTATACGATAGTTATAGTAACTCATAATATGCAACAAGCGGCTCGTATATCTGATAAAACCGTATTCTTTTTAAATGGAGATTTAGTAGAAGTTAATGATACTAATGTAATATTTACTAATCCAAAAGATAAACGTACAGAAGACTATATAACTGGAAGATTTGGATAAAAAGGAGGATTTTATGGGGAGTACAAACTTAGATTTAAGTATAAATTTGCTTAAAGAATATAGCATAGATATGATAACAAAATGTGAAAATACATTGAAATTATCAATGGAAAGTATATTAGAAAAAGATAGAAAAAAGGCTAAAAAAGTTAGAGAAAAAGATTATGAAATAAACAAACTAAGAGAAATTATAAGAGATGAAAGTATAGAATTAATAGCTCTAAGACAACCTCTGGCAAAAGATTTAAGATATATACATTCAATATCTATAATAGCAAATGAACTAGAGAGAATAGGGGATTATGCAGTTAATATAGCTAATGAAACTTTAGCAGAAGATGAACTTATAAATGAAGTCAATGGTATATACGATATATATATTATATGCAAAGAGATGATTGAAAAACTAAAAATAGCAATAGAAACTGAAAATGTAGACCTGTGTCACGAAATAGCAAAAAAAGATGACTTAATAGATGAGCTTTACAAAAAAGTTAGAACAGAATGTGTAAAAACTATGAATGAAAGACAAGACGTTATAAATCAAGGAATACAAGTATTATTCATAGCAAGACATTTAGAAAGAATAGGTGACCATATAACTAATATATGTGAGAAAATTATATACGTAGCACAAGGCGAAGTTGTAAGTATAGGATAGTATAGACGATACATTGATAATTTATTGATGTATCTTTTTCATTTGAAGATATATTTTAATGGTTTTTTAATTAAAATTAAACGAAAATAATGGTATAATTATATTGAATATATTTTGAGGAAGTGAGATAGTGTTTGGTTACATAAAAATAAACAAAATGGACTTGACGTTTAGAGAGTATGAAAATTATAGAGGGTATTATTGTGGACTTTGTAAATCCTTAAAAGATAACCACGGAGAAATAAGTAGACTATCACTAAATTACGATATAACTTTTTTGATAGTACTCCTTAGTTCTGTATATAATCCAAAATCAGATGTTTTAAATGAAGGTTGTATCACAAATCCATTCAAAAAGAAAAAGAAGATAATCAATGAAGTAACTGAATACGCATCTTGTATGAACGTTCTTTTAACTTATTATAAATTAGAGGATAATTTAAATGATGATAACAAATTAAAAGATAAATTAGTGTTTAATATATATAAAAATAAATTAAAAACTGCATACGAAAAATATCCTAAAAAGGCAGAATACATAAAGTTGCAGTTAGAAACACTTCATAATCTGGAAAAAGAAAAAAGTACTAATATAGATTTGGTATCTAATACTTTTGCTAAGATAATGGCAGAAATTTTTGCCTATAAAAATGATGAAAACGAAAAGTTTTTGAGAAACATAGGATTTAACATAGGTAAATACATATACATATTAGACGCTTATGAGGATTTAGAAAAAGATTATAAAAAAAATAGGTACAATCCTTTTATAGATTATATAAACAAAAAAGAAGAATTAGTTGAAACGGTAGAAGAACTTTTAAATATATCGCTTAGTATATTATCTAAAAACTTAGATAGTTTAAATCTAAAAAATAACGTTTCAATAATAGAAAATATAGTCTATTCAGGAATGTATTTAAAATATAAAAGTATATTAAATAAGGGGTGTGAGGTTAATGTATAATACTTACGAATTAAAAAATGCTTATAGCTTTATCTTAAATAATGAATTTGAAAAAGCATATGAATATTTAAAAAATATAAAAGATAGATGTGCTAGTTGGTATTATCTAAATTCTATATCTTGTATGGAGCTTGGATACTATAAAGAAGGAAATGACAGTATAAAAGAAGCTATGAATGATAGTAATTTTGATGAAGTTTTAAAAAATTATAATTTTAATAATTATAACAATAACTATGATTATAACCGTAATTACGATTATAATAGAAACTATGATTATAGAAATAGAGCAAATGCTTACAGAAGAAAAAAAGTTGACTTTGATTGTTGCTGTTGTTGTGGGGACTGTTGTTGCTGTTGCAACGATTGTTGTTGTCCTGGAGATGATTGCTGTGAAAATTTAGGTAAACTTTGGGTATTAGATTCTATGTGCGAATGTTGTGGTGGAGACATTTGCGATTGTATGTAATATGAGTAAGAATATATCTTATAGTGGAATATTACTTGCTATTAATATAATACTTCTGATATTGTGCAATATAATACCTACGAATACTATGTTTTTTATGATTTTAGCATCTTTACCAGTTTCCGTTGTTATTATGGAATTTGGTATAAAAAGTGGAGTAGTTTTTTGTATAGCATCTGCTATATTAAGTTTTATGGTTTTTGTTAATAAATTTGAGTGGTTACTTTATTTTACTACTTTTTGTGTATATGGTATAATAAAGTATCTTATAGAAAAAGATAGAAATGTTTTTCTAGAATATTTTTTAAAGATTTTATATGCTAATTCATCAGTAGGAGTATTATATTTTTTACTTAAAGATTTAATATTTATTCCTATGAATGTTTTTATAGTATTAGCATTTCAAGTTTTATTTTTGATATATGATTATATATATTCTTATTTTATAGATTATTATAATTTAAAATTTAGAAAAATACTAAAATAGGAGCTTTTGCTCCTATTTTAATTTGAAGTATTCTTTTTGTTTTTCATTTATGGTACTTTCACACTTTGTACATACATATCTAGCATCTACTGTATCAAATGATTTAGTATTTTCATTATATTTCATAGTCTTTTTATCTAATATTCCAACTTCAGTTAAGTCGCTTAAACAATTAGAACAATGATTTATTTTGGAAATAATATTTATATCAGAAGGCGATAAATCTAATTTGGATTTACATCTATTGCACTTTATATAATCTAAAGTACTTTCTGATTCTTCTATTAATTTATCTCCAATTAGTTTTATTACTTTTTCTTCGGATATTATATAACCTTCTTCAAATATATTAGCTTTACAATTTTTACACTCAAAGCTAGGTATATATGAAGAATTATTTTTTTTAGATTTATTTTCTTTAGGTTTACTTTTCTTAGAGTCATTATCTTTTATACTGACTAAAAAATCTATAATATCTTTACTGGAATTATTTTTAGCAGTGTTTAATAAATGTGAATAAATATCCTTAAATTCTTTATTTCGTGAAGGAAAATTTAAATTTATAAGATTGTTTTCAATAGAGAATTTAACTATTGATAAATAATTATATTTACAAGCAAAAAATAATACTAACTCATCAAATACATTATCATTAACTTTTCCAACGAAATCTATCCAAACACTAGGAGATTCTAAATATAAATCTTTACTTAATAACTCTAATTCTTCTTGAACTAATTTGTCTATCATAAAAATCCTTTCTTTTAATGGTCTAAAGTATTAACATTAGCGTCCAAAGAATAAATAATATCTTTTCTTTCTATTATTATTTTAGCTAACTTATTAAGATTATCATCATTTTTTATATTTTGCAAAAGTTCATTAGTAGGATTTATAGCAATAGGATTTTTAACCCTTCTTAACATATTTATATCACCGTTTGTATCACCATAAGCAAAAGATTTATCAAGATCTATATCATATTTTTTAACAAAGTTATCTATGGCAATATTTTTGCTTTTTGAATCCCACATAGGAATAACATTTCCAGTAAAAAATCCGTTTTCCATAACGTAGTCGCTACCAACAAAATCAGTAACATTATATTTACGAGCCATTTTTTCAACTAAAAAACTTGGACTACCAGATATAAATATTACAATATGATTATTTTCTAAATGATACTTTATTCTTGAGCGAGTATATTTGTATACTCTATCTGATTTTAAACTTATTACTTGCTCTGTCGTAAATTCTAGCGAAGTTTTATTAATTCCCATAAGTGACTTAACGTATAATTCACATACTTCATCTAAGTAGTCATCATAATTTCCTTGTCTTTTATCCCAGTTTTCGTATGTATCTCTAGCTTTAAAAAACCATTCTTTTTTATCAACAAGGTCATATTTTAAAAGTTTTTTAAAATGTTCTATCATAAGAGAATCTCTATAAAGGGTACCGTCTATATCAAAAAAAGCTCCTACCTTTCCCATAAAATCACCTCAAATTAAATATTTAACTA
>JAGHEK010000053.1 GCA_017889265.1 Romboutsia sp.
CTTTTAGAAAAAATTCAAACAAAAAAATCCTAGCCACAAGGCTAAGATTTTTACGACCAATTGTATTGATTTAACCTAACATCATATTCCATATATACTCCGTTAGTAGTAGATATTTTGTATTTTAGTATTTCTACATCGTCTTTATTTGCACTAGCAGGAGCATTTATCTTTACAATTTCTGAAGTTTGACCTGCTTTTACTAAATTATTAAACGTAATAGATGTAGCTTGATTAGTATCTTTGAAATTTAATTCAAGCGTAAACGAAGTTATATCTACATTAGAATTATTAGTAAAAGAACAATCTAACATATTTGTACCATTTTCATTTACTATATTAAAAGTTACTGGTACAGCATCAACTCTTAATGGCAATTCTTTAGGTTGTATTTCTTGTAATTGTTGCTGTTGTTGTTCTTCTTTTTTATTTTTATTTATTGAAAAAAACATTGCAGTAGCAAGTATAATTACTGCTCCTACTATTATCGCTATTTTGGTTTGTTTTTCATTCATTTTATATATTTCCTTTTTTTATAGTATAAAAGTTGGTTATGATTAACATAACCAACTTTTAATTTTTTATTCAAATCTAAATATTAATTCGAACTTTCCTCGTGAAGTTCCACCTCTAAATTTCTTTCCGTGTTTACTGTTAAATCCTATTTTTGCCGTAGATGGCGATGTTAAACTAGGAGCTCTTTCTAAAGTTCCTATTGTGGCACCAGTAGTCATTCCAGTATATAACCATAATGGACTATTTTTTTCTTCATAACTAGAATCTTGCCAATCTCCAGTTTTATTGTAGATACCTAAAGCCATCTTACTCATAGTTTCTTCTGTAGTTAAATCATCCCAACTAGTAACTGTTCCCGGACTTACAATTTGTAAACTTCCAGAACCTTGCTTTTGAGTGAATCCATCTAAAGAAACTTTAACATCACTAGTTTTATTATTTCTAAGATTTAATGTACCTGCAACAAACGGATCAGCTTCTTTGTCTAATAAATTTGTTACAACTTGGAAAGGTACTTTAATAGGTACATCTACACTTATAGTTCTTATTACTTCTACTTCAACATTAGATAAAGTAGTAGTCTTACCAAATGAGTTAGTAACTGAATAAGTAGCTTTATAAGTTCCTGCTTTTTCAGGATCTATATCACTAGTAACAGTTACTTTACTAGTTATATCACTGTCATCTGTATCAGTAGCTGTAACTAAAGATAAAAGATACTCTTTTAATTCTTCACTATCTTTTTTTACACTACCTTGTTCAAGAGGAGCTACATTAGCTCTTGTAGTAAGTCCTGGTACAGAATAAACATTGATATTTCTATAAACAGCACTAGTAATACCAGCTTTATTTGTAACCTTATAAACTACCTCTTGAGGACCTACTTTATTTGTATTAAGAGTATATCCACTACGAACTTGACTACCATTGACAGTTATTGTCATAGCACTAGTTAAATCTGTATTATCATAATCTTTTACAGTTACTCCACTTGCAACATTAAACTGAGAATTTTGTGGAATAGCTATATCTTCTGCTCCAGATATGATTGCAGGCGCTTTCTTAAATATAGTAAATCCTTTTACACCCTCTTTGTTATAATGGAACTCAGTTCTTAACATATTTTCTTCATAATCAATTCCATCACTGAAATCTTCGTCTCTAAGCAATACATCTGAATTATCCGGTTTTATTATTTTACCACTCAATTCTATACGTTTATGGAATTGCTTAGTTGGAGTTTCAAATGTAATATAATCTCCTTCTTTAAATGGATGATTTTGTGCAAAACTTTTAAGTGCTATACTTCCTTTTCCATTACCACTATCCCATCCATCAAATGAGAATGTGTGCATTGTAGAATCATCTTTTGTATACCAATTAAGCTTAAATACAATAGCACTGTTATTATAATCAAAGTAATCTGTTGGTTTACCAAAAGTAACTTGTCCTGTGTTATGATCTACCTTCATTCTAAGTGGTTTACCTTTACCAACGTTAAACTCTATAAGTGATTCATTAGTTGTTAATTGAATAGAGTTTTGAAACTCTGCTCTAAGTCCAGAATCTTCTATATAAAATCTAGTATCTATGAAGTTCGCTGACATAGTAACACCATTTTCATAGTTTTCTAGTTCATTTCTTACTGCTCCATCTATGCTCATTCTGAAAACCTGAGGACCATTAAACTTAAAATAATCTCCTTGTTCATAACTCACACCATGGCTAGTATTAGTAACTTCTAATGATCCAAATGACGTTTTAGTAGGATCACATTCTGCTGGTACATCATAATTAAATTTAACTTCATGAGTTTTACCATCATATAATTTTATATTATAGTAAGCATCATCCCATCTTTGATCATTCATTTTTCCAGCGTCTTTTCCTGTGATATATATAGTTTTATGAGTAGTATCAAATACTAACTTAAATTTCTGTCTTTTTTCACCACCTATATTATTATACCCTCCAAATATCAATTCATTTCTAGTAAGAGCATTTCTAACCTCTATCTTTCTTTGTCCTTGTGTACTTCTTCCCCAATAGTCAGTTACTGTAACACTTACCATAGTAGTTCCCATAGTATCAAACTTCTTTTCTTCTTCTTTGGATATATAAACATCTTCAATAGTAAGTCTTAAGTCTATATCATCTCTAACTATTGCACCTTCACCAGGGAATATCTTATCTCCCTTATAATACACAAGTGTAGAATCTGTAGGTAGAATCATTTCAGGTGCTTCGTTATATATAGCCATCAATTCTTCTTCAGTTATCTTAAACTTTACGTTATTCATAAAGTCTGCTGTTGTAATACCTTTTGAATAATCTTCGGTAATTCTAAGAGGTTGATTTATTTGACCTTTTATTTTTATATCATTTTTATGATCTTTTGCATAAACTCCCAAATACTCTCCGTATTTAAAAGCTGTATTATTAAAGTCATTTAGCTTAGTTCTTATTGAATCAAGTGTTTCATCAGTAGTTATTTTTAACTGCTTTTTAATAGTAGCTCTAGTAGTAGCATTAGTAGAATTCTCTGAATAATAAAGAGTTAATTCAAAAGGTTCTGTATTAAGTCTACTATTACTCGGATTTGTTGTACTATAGCTAGAATTTACTTTTAATTTACTTTGTTCTTTATCTAAATATACATAGAACAATGGTTCATTACTACTATCCGAAGTATAATATTCAATTCTATTACTTAACAGTCCTGACTCAACAGTTACCGTTTTTTCAGTACTAGTTTGTCTACCCCAAGTATCTGTAGCTATATAATCAACTCTTTGATCACCTAAAACATCAGGGTCGAATTCAGTATCTATCTGAACGTTATCTTCAATATTTATATCTTTATCATGTATATCACTATCTGTAACATTTACTCCATCAAAGAAGTTTGGCTCTATTCCTTTATAGGCTTTAAACTCTTTATCAAAAGTCATCTCAGGAGCATGATTGTATACAGATCTTAAAGAATACTCTCTGATAGTTCCTTCATTATCAGAATTGTCTGATTTATCTATCTCAAACCTTACATTATCTATATAATCAGGATTCTGAACTCCATCCGAGTAATCTTCTTGATCAATAGTAACATCTCCAGGAATATTTCCATATATAGCTATTCCATTTTCATCATCGTAAGATTCTAAGCTTATTCTATCTCCATCTTCAAAGTATACATCTTCAAATAATTTTTCTAAAGTTTCACTACTTGTTATATTATACTTAGTTATTCTCTTAACTTTTTTTGTAATTCCATTTTTATCATAAAGTTTAAAAGTTAATAGAAGTTCTTCTTTTCCATTATAGGATACGTTGCTTTTATTTATAATAATCTTTTTATTTATAGTGTCAAAACGTAACGTAGCTAAATTTTTCTTTTCATCTGTTCTGTCTTTAATTTGGATAATTATTCCTTCAAGATAATTTCTAGCTTTTACATCTACAACAGCTGTTGTGCTTACAGTAGTTGTTCCCCAGCTATCATTAACCATAAATGTTACATTTTGTTTTCCAAATCCATACTTATCAAGTCCTTTGTTAGAGTACTTAATTCCTATATAGTTTTCAGGTTGCTTAAATCCTAAATCTATAGAATCATATAAATTAGAATCATCACCTCTAGTTATAGAAGTAGATGTAACTGTCTTACCTGATGTATCTTTAAATGTAATAACAGGAGTTTCTTTAGTTATAAGTTTTAAACAAGCAGGATCCAGCATAAATCTAGAGTTTTTCATCTGATCTAAACTATCAAATCCATCTTTAAAAGTATTTATATTGCTAGTTACAGCAGTAGAAGCAGTAATATTTCCTGTTATTCTTATACTACTTGGGCTAGATGATTCAAAACTAATAAATCCATTATTTACATAACCAATCTGTTTTATCTTTTCGATAGTTCCTTGACTAGTAAAATCAGTTTCATTAATTTCTAAAGTATTTGTTATTTTAGCATTATTATCTCTAACTACTATCTTTAAATAGTTTCCACTACTAGTATTCGAAGTTTTTGTAGTAGTTATTTGTTTTACAGAAAGCTTATTATGATAAGTATCAAATCCTATATCAAACATATGAGTACCATCATTACTATAAACTTGTATAGCATTTCTAGAATAATTAGGAGCTACTTCAAAGTTTATAGTTTGTTGAACTGTTCTCCCCCAACTATCTACAACTGTATAAGTTACAGGATAAATACCAACTTTATTAGTATCTATACTACCTTCATAACTTATAGTCATCTCTGATGTAGTAGATTTATCATCAGTTATAGTTACTAAATCAACTAAATTATCAGAAATCTTAGATTTATAATCTAAAGTTTGTCTCGTAGTAGTTATTTTTGCTCCTTCATTGTAGATATAAGTCATAGCATTATCATTTATTTTAAATGCTGTATTATTCATATAAACAGGTTCTTGAATACCGTCATTAAAACTTTCTATCTCATCTGTACTGTTATCTTGACTATCTTTAGTTATGTCACCAGATATAGCTAAATATCTAGGATCAGCTGACCAGACTCTTATATAGTCATTCTGTCCAAATGGTGTATTTGTTAATTCATCTAATTTTTCAGATGTTCCAGTATCATTTCCATTAAGTACAACTTGTTTCTTCTCAGTTCCATTATTACCATATATTACTATACCAAATGCAGGATTATCTCCTAATTGGCTATTTATCGGCACATCTTTTCTATCTACAAGTTTATACTTATCTGTTCTATCATCAATTGCTATCTTAAATGCAGCAGTACTATTAGAAGTTATAACTACGTTATCTCCTGATGTAGTAGTATCTGATGTAGTTTTAGGGTATATCATAATTTTATTTTTATATCCATTTGGTCTAACGTAAATTTTTCTAGTATACTCCGTTACTCTACCCCAACTATCTGTGGTATTGTATATACACTTATATTCACCAACACCCCAGGCTGGAATACCTTTATTCATTATATTGTTATTTCTATCTAATACATTAGTTACAGAAAAAGTAGTATTAGTAGTATTATCATCTACAACTGTAACTCCTGAAGTAGTATTAAATTGGTAATAATCAACATTTGCTGAACTTTTAGGTTTTATATAAAAATTAACTTCATCTACACCTTTAAATTCAGGAGCTTTATTATATACAGCTTCTATATGTGCATTAGTAGTTCCTACATCTCTAAAATAGAATCTGACATTAATTAAATTATCAAAATTATCTACACCATCAGAATAATCTTCATCAGTTCCTGTAACAGTTAAATCTCCATGTAAGTTAACTCTTTTTTTGTATTTATTTGTTCCATTGAAGTGTATATAGTCTCCATCTTCAAAACTATTTTCAGTAGTATTATTCACAAAAGCTTTTAATTCATTACTCGGTCCTCTACTACTTTCAAGAAAGTTAAATTTTTTTTGAATTCCATTTTTACAAATAGTAATAACAAAAGCTAAGTTATTAGATACAAAACTACCAAAAAACCCTGTATAGTTAATATCTGGGATAGATATAGTTCCATCGCTACTATCTATTAACAACTTAATTGCAGAACCATCTTTTTCTCCATCATAATCGAATAATACTCTACCAGTAGTTAGTTCAACTGGGCTTATATATTTTGCATCTAAACCTTCTTCAGTTATATAAAATCTAGTATTTTTAAATTTATCTGCCTCATAAATACCTTGGGTACCTCCTTGAGGTGTTGCATAATCTCCATCAGATTCAACAGGATTTCTAACAGGACCTTCTATACTCATTCTTTGAACCTGATAACTATCCATCTGAATATAATCTCCATATTCAAACTTTATTTTTTCTAATTGACTAAAGTATCCTTTAGAATCTGTTTTAAAATTATAATCACCTGCTACTACTATTGGTGTAGTAAGTTTTGTTTGTCCTTGAGATGTACATAAATCTATTTTATAAAAGGTACCATATACCTGATTATTAAATGAATTTATACTAGGATCCGTAGTCTTTTTTATCTTAAAATTCATAGTATTGGAATCGAATCCAATCGTAAGAAGTCTTCTTTTATCTATCCCGAATGGTCCACCTAGATTTATTATATTTCTGTCGATAGAAGGTACTATATTAAAATCTTTCACTAATATTTCTGGACACTTTTCACCCCAGCTATCCTTCACAGTATAATACGCTACATAACTTCCCGTAGTATTGATATCTAAAGGAACACTACTTGAAGTAGATATAGCTACTGGTGATGTAGTTGGCATAGTAGAAACTGTTGTCACAGACGTATTTTGACCTTTAGTTCTTTCGAACACTCTAATTTCAACAGTCTTCTTAGATGATAAATCGTCTTCTAATTCATCAATTACTTCTATTGCATCAAGTAAATTTTGTCTATAATCATCACCTTTATATAAAGTTAAAGATGTAGTAGTAGCTGCAGTAGTTGTAAGATTCATACTTGGCGCTTGGTTATAAAGAACTTCTATACCGTCATCAATAAGTTTAAATACAGAGTTGTCTAAATATTTTCTATCATAGTTTCCTTTAGAGAAATCAACTGTACCAGTAGTTATATTTCCACCAGTAGCACTAACAATCCCTGTTATAGAAACTTGAGTAGTATTTTTAGCATCAATATGAATTTTAGAACCTCTAAGTATTTTTGCAGTAGTTAAACTTGTTAATTTTTTTTCTATTTCATTTTTATCATCATTTCCTAAAATATCTAGTGTTCCTATATGCTCATTCTTTTCATTATATAAAGCTAGACTAACTTCAGTAGTATTAGATATTCTAGTAGTTTTATTTAAAGGTAAATTTTCTTCATTAAATTCTACACTTAATTTCATATTAGCAGAATCAGGTTGTAAAATTATCGCAGTTTGTCCTTTATTATCTTTAATTTCTATCTTAGCTTTTTCTAAGTTAGGTCTAACAAATATGCTTCTTTGTATTAATGCAGTTCTGCCCCAACTATCAGTTATTTTATAAGTTATAGTCTTAACTCCTATTTTAGTAGTATCAAGTGATGTAGTTCCACCCGTAGTATCACCTACTACAGTTACCATACTAGTAGTTAACTTAGTATCTCTATCATCTGTTATAATTATATCAGATAATACATCAAAACTATCACCTTGATAAACTCTAGAATTTTTCCAAGTTATATGAGGAGCTTCATTATATAAAGCCGTAAGACCTTCTTCTTGGATTTCAAACATTGTATTTTTCATTTTATCAAAGTCTTTAAATCCATTTGAATAATCTGTAAAATTCATATTCATAGGAGATACAACTTGTCCACTTATACAAACTGCATCAGGTGAATATGCTTCTATGTGTATATAATCACCTTTTGTTATACTAACTTTTGATAGTTCTTTAAATGTCTCCTGGTTTATTTTAGTATTTGTATCTATCTCAAGCTTATATTTTTCTTCATTATCTGAGCCATAAATTAATATAGTAAATACTTTTTGTCCAGGTTGACCATCTATACTTGCTTCTTGATTTAAAACAGGTACTATTTTCTTTTTTACATCATCAAAGTAAAGTGTAGCGATAGTAGATTTAGAAGTAATTGTACCATCAGTATTCTTATCCACTTTCATAAGATCTATATTTACTTTTTCTAATTTATTTCTAGATACCGTTTCTATTGTAGTAGTCGTAGTATATTTTCTACCCCAAGTATCGGCTAGGATAAATTTTACACTATGCTTACCTAAATTATATATTTTATCTTCATCATACTCAGCTCTTACATTCTCAGGTTTTAACTTTCCTTCGCCATTTTTATTATCATGGTCATCAGTTATTTTTTCTACGAATATAGCTGGATTGAATTTATCAGTTCTTGCAAACTTTGCATCATTAAATTCAATACTTGGAGCTTCATTATATACAATTTTCATTTGACCTGCATTTAACTGGAATCTAGTATTATCCATAAGGTCTTTAGTATCTAAACCATTAGAAAAATCAGTATCAGTTATAGCACTTCCTTCAGTACTTACTTTACCAACTATTTTTATAGCTTTAGACGTAGTAGTTCTTATTTCTATATAATCATCTACTGAATACTTATAGTTATTTAGCTCTTGCAATTTACTATTTTTCCCAGTGTCTTTTCCGAATAATTCTATATCTTTTTTTGTAACACCTTTTTTACTAAGTATTCTAATTCTAAAAGCAGTATCATACTTATTTTTAGAATCAAATTCAACAGATGTAGTATTCTTTATAGAAAGTCTTTTCGTAAAATCATCAAAACCTATAGTAAATATTTTTTTAGTATTAGTAGAATCATATATATCTATATGAGTTTTAGATAATTCTTCAGTTGAAACAACCTCTACCGTTCTTTGAGTAGTATAAGTAGCACCCCAGCTATCTGTTACAGTATACGTTACTGTTTTTTCACCAAGTGTACTAGTATCTAAATCTGATACTACTATTCTGGCTCTGTTTATAGAACCATCTATATCATCAGTTACAGTTATATCCGATAATAAATCAGGTTTTTGACCTCTTTCAATAGTCAACTTGTCTTTTGACCAAGTTATAACTGGAGGTTTATTAACTAAACGCTTCAAACAATCGCGAGTTATTTCAAATCTACTCTCATTCTGAACATCAATAGGTATACCTGAAGCATATGATTTCCATTTGCCATCAGGCTCTAAAACATCACTACCTATTTTCATTTTAGTATCAGTATACTTATGATAAATCTTTAACTGATCGCCATAAGCAAACTTAGTTCTATCCCATTTTCTTATCTTTTCACTATCAGCTCTATCATTACCATTTAGTACTAAAGATGATTTTAAAACTCCATCTTTACTGTATTGTTCAAGTCTAAAATACTCTCCGGTAAATTTATTATCAAATAATCTATTATCTGACTCAGATATATACATTTCCATATTGTCTATATCAAACTTAATTTTAAATCTTATCCAATCGTTACCAGGATATGTTACCCCTAAGACTTCAAACCAGTTTTGAGATAGATTTGTAGTAGCTCTAGGTTGTATATCTAAAGTGCTCGTACTACTTGAACTTTGTTCCTGTTGTTTTTGAATAGATTGTTCTATCTGAACTCTTCCATCATTATTAATTTGAGGATTTTTCAGATATCTAACCCCAGAGGCTTCTCTGCCCCAATCATCACAAACAGTATATCTAAGACCGATTATATTATTGCCGTCTTTTTCTTCAGTTATCACTACCTCATCAAGTGGAATA
>JAGHEK010000054.1 GCA_017889265.1 Romboutsia sp.
AGAATGTGGATGAATTCGATTCAGATGTATTTGAAAAGATTTTTGAAAACATCGCAAACTCTAGAAATAAAATTAACAATCTATTTAGCTATCTAAACAAAACATTTAACACTCTAAAAGAAAAAAATATCAAAACTTTAGAAGAATTTATACAAGACCAAAAAGTATACTTTAGAAAAAAGCTTAGTGAACAAATGGACAAAGAAATAGAAGAAGTATTAATGCCAAGATTAAAAAGAACTAAAAAAATTAACCAAAATATTAAAAGAGCTAGAGAACTTAAAGAAAATAAACAAAAACAACAAATAACACACAACAATTATGAGCATTTATCTCAAGAAGAAGCTTATAAAATCAAAAGAGAAATTTATTTTAGTGACCCTAAAAATAAATTTCAAGCAGAACCAACGTTTTTAAAATATGAACCTGATGAATTAGAAAGAATCTTATTTGAAAGTCAAAAAAACAAATTCAAGTAGGATTAATAACCATGCACTTTTACAACTAAATATTGTTTAAAAAAATACCAAGGCAAAGATAGAATTTTAAAGTGTAATAAAAATAAACTAAAGTATCATTAGTTTCTAATTTGAGTACAAAAAAACCATAGTTTTTTCTATGGCTTTATGCAAAAAATTATTTTTGATTTAAAAATTTTCCTAAAACTAGCAATATGCTAATCCATATTACAGCAAGTAAGGAATATACAAAATAATTTACAAAAATATTAAACGTAATGCTTACTAGAAATATAGCACTTATAACACTTACTATCGTTATTGAACGGGCTTTGTAAATCCTTTTTTCATTTTGGGTAAGGGGTTTATTTCTATGCTCTAGAGGAGCTAATTTATAAATTATTAATGTACTAATTGTCATAAACAATATCAATAAAAATTTATGATTATAGATGTCTATATGATTTGCCGTAAAAATAGTTATCAAATAAATTATAGCGAAACTTAAAGCACATTCTATATAGTTTTTGGCGTGGTATCCTCCTGTGAACTGCCTTAAAGTACAGTAACAGCTTAAAAATATTATTGTATGTATGAATTTATCGAATATAATTCCTATAAAAAATGCTATGAAGATATTAAGCAAAAAATAAAGCAAAACTTCAAAGCCGTATCTGTATATTTCAAAATCGTCGTTTTCTATGATGTCGTTTTTGACTAAAATGTTTGCGAATTTGTATGATAAATTTTTCATATAGTTTTTCTCCTAGATGCTAAAAAATCTCCACTATGGGAGATTAGTATTTATTTTAATTTTTTAAGTTTTTCTAATGCTTTTGGTTCTTCAGGTTGGTATACAAACCACATACTTGTAGTATTTGATGATAAAACAGCTATTCCTAAGCTTAATGCTGATATATTTTTAAGTGCTTTTAACATTATTTTTTTCATAGTTTTATTCTCCTAACTTTTTATTGGTATCATTATTTTTAGTATAAACTCATTTTCTGAGTAATTAACAATTACTTCACCGTCGTATTTGTTGACTATATATTTAATACTAGCAAGTCCTATACCGTGAATTTTATTGTCTTCTTTGCTTGTTTTAATTCGGTCTCCGGTGAATTTGATATCGTTAATTTTTGTATTTATAAATTTAATTACTGCAAAGCCGTTTATGTAAGTAGCTTTGACTTCGATTCTTTTTTCGATTTCGTCGTTTATATTAATACAAGCTTCGATTGCATTATCTAATGCATTTGCGAATATGGCGCATATATCATTTTCTTTGATAAAGTTTAATTTAGATATATTTATACTATCTTCGAATTCGATATTATATTTTTTACAAAGATGTATTTTATCGTTTAGGATTATATCCAGAGTTTTATTACCTGTATTTCTTAGATTTTCAAAATCATTTATTTGAAATTCTAGATTATTTATGTATGATATGATTTCTTCTTTGGTATCATAGCTTTTCATACAAATCATATGATTTTTCAAGTCGTGATAAACATATCTTAGTTTTTCTTGTGCTTGAATCATATTTTCGTAGTTTTTATGGCCTAAATTTATTCTTTCGTTGATAAGCTCGTATTCTAACTTAAGTTTATCGTCTTTTACGATTTTACCGATTACAATTAGTAGCATTATACTTGATGCAATCATTAAAAGAACTGTAAAGGCTAACACAATTAGATTTGATTTACTATGTATATTTTGATTAAAATTATATCCAAATACTAATAATAGACTGACTATATTGGATAATATAGGTAACCCTATTAAAACTACGTCTTTAAATTTAAACTCTAGTGATAGTTTAAAATATTTAAGTAGTATAAGCTCCATAAATAGCAGTATTTTTGAAATAAATATGGCTTGGATTCTATATATGTTTCCAGTTAATATCGATTGTATGCTATCTAGGTTGTTTAGTATAACTACGACTCCAGTAGATATAACTTCTATAAACATAAGCCCTAGCCAAAAGAGTAAATTCATAATTATTGATTTAGCTATACTATTTTCATACGAAAATTTACAAAACAATATACCAGTTACTATACATAAAACAATTTTGGTGTTTGGAAACATATTAGATATATTAATAAGTCCCATACCAAAAAGTATTATAGATACTCTAAGTAAATATCTTATATTGGATATTTTTTTAGTTCCATTTATGTTTATTATGGAAAAAAATATAATCCAATCAATGTATGCCGTAATTGTATCGATTATATTCCATACATCTAGCATATTATGTCACCTAGTACGTTTGTAATAGCTAATTTCAAGTTTTTAATTCTATATTTACTAACAAGTATTTCTTGTTTAGCTACTATTACTGTATTTGTGTTCATTGATTCTACTTTTTTTAGATTTATTATGTAACTATTATGGCATCTAAAAAATCCATATTCACTTAAAGTTTTATCTAATTTGGAAAGATTCATTTTTGTGGTATATGTATTATCAGTTGTGTGAATTAATATGTTTGGTCTAGCAGTTTCTATGTAGATAATAGAGTCTATTTTTATTCTATCTACATTGTTTTTCGTGCTTATAGTTAAATAATTATTTCTTTTTTTAAGTATTTCGTTTATGCAAGGCAGGATATTTTTTGAGATTTTTTTTTCGTTTATTGGTTTTAGTATGTATCTATACGCCTTAACCTCATATCCTTCTTGCATAAAGTCTGCAAATGAAGTCATAAAAATTATTTCTAAATTTTCATCGAATTTTCGTATGTGTCTAGCCGTGTTCATTCCGTTGATTTTTTTCATCTGAATGTCCATAATCAATATATCTAAATTTTTAGGATAATTATTAAGGAGTTCTTCTCCAGATGAAAATTCAAATATGTTGTATTTTATAGGATATGAGCATAATAATTTGTTTAATATGTCTTTTATTTGTTCTCTAGAATATAATTCATCATCACATATTCCTATATTAATCACAATTTAAAACCCTTTCTTTATATATTTAACAAATATTTATTTAGAACTAAACTATTTTAAGGTTTCAAATGTTATCTGTGTAAATATTCGATTTCGTTTTCTTTTGAAACTTTAATTACATCTACCGAATGTAGTTTAGATCCACCAAATACTATAATAGATAGAGCTATTGAAATTATTTTTTTTAAAAATTTCATATATAACCATTCTCCTTTTTGTAGTTAGTACTTGGGCATAGGACTATATATAAAAAATACTCTAGGGAAAGCCCTATAGCATATTAATATTTAATATATTGACTTGTCCTAAAATATATTTGTCATTAATAACATTATAATTTTGAGTTTATAATATAACAATATTTTTATTGTTTTTGATTTTTACTTCTATAAAATCTTTTATCTCATCATAATGTTTAATTAATGCCAATAACCCTTTATTAGTAATATATCCATTGCCTAATACAGCAGAACCTTCCCCTAGTTCGTGATTAATCAACTGAACTACACTTTTTTTATAAACTTGTTGGTATTTGTTGATATAATTTTTGTACTTATCTGGATTTGATAAGATTTTTTTCTCGTATATCTCATATACACTTTCGTTAAATATTTCATTAAGTATTTTTTGTTTCTTATTTTCATCACATGTAAAGTCATAGGGAACTAGTAAATAATTAAATAAATCTTTATTTAGAGGATTTATATAAAAAATTATTGGAATTTCTTTTATATCCCAAGACTTTGTAAACTCATTCCAATAATGAATTTTAGTATACTTAATTTTATTAGTAATATTTAACGACTGTAATTTTTCTTTTGTGTATTCAGATAATACGTCTTGAATTATGTTTGTTATTAAATTTGATATTATCTCTACTCCAATATTTTTTAGGTAAAGTTGTGCATCTAAAATATCATTTATCAATCCATTTTTGTAAGCATCACTTTCTTTAATAGAGTTAACTAAAATGGTAAAGCTATCTTCCTTATCAGATATACAGTGTCCCAAATTAGTATAATTTACATCGTGAATATTTTTTGAAAGATATTTTAATTTGTGATTATCATTAGATTTAACAGCTTTTAGAACTTCTTCAAAGTACGTTTTGACTTTGTTTATTATTCTTTCTCTATATACATACCCTTCATTTTCGTCGTGGCAATTGATTATAGCAAATATATCTATAAATCTTTTTTCGCCTATTTGTTTCCCAATTATGATGTCTACATATCTTGGATTAGTGTCTTTTAGAAACTCTGATATTTTTATACTCAACCACTCTCCATAACTTATAAAATATTGTTGTATATTTTTTAGAACTAATCATAAAAAATAAAAATAATCTATATTAAAAAAAATAAGGTAAAAAACTTTCTTTTATTTTTTATAACATTAAAATTTATTTTTCAATAAATTAAAGCTACTTGGTCGTTAAATATAGCTATTTGGTATTAGTATTTATAATTTATCTTTTGAATTATATTGATATAAAACATTTAGTCTTCCAGATCTAGTACCCTTGAATATTATATTTGGATTTATTCTATAAGCTCCTTGGTTTATTTGTTGTAAAAAATTACTTTCAATTAATGATTTCATTGTTCTACTTACTGTTTGGTACGATATACCGCTTTTTTCAGATATTTGTCTATATGTCATTGTAAGTTTATTTTCTTTATCTAAATTATCTACTATCCAAAAAGCAAGTCTAGTTTTTTGATTTCCGATAAGGTCTAAACTGTTTATAATATGATTTAGCCAAATCTTATGAAAGTTAAAATCTCTTTCATCTATGTTAACAACTTGAAAATCTTCTATTTCACCACTATCTTGATTTATATATTTTCTAGTTCCTATTACTTTTACTTTTTTAGTTGTATTAGCCATATAATATTCTCCTTGTTAAAAATATATTTCGATATGATTATATCATATCAAAATATATCAATCAATAAATGTGATATGACCAAATCATATCATATTTTATCAATTTTGGTATCAAGATTTATCAATTTTGGTATCAAACAAAATTCAATCAAAGTAGTATATTTCAATGGATATAACGATTTTTACGTTAAATTTACTCTTATCTATTGTTATAAAAGGCCTCTTTTTTTTGCGTTATAATATGGTTTTTCAAAAAGTTCAAATAAAAACCTTGGGGCATTCCCCAAACCCCTGCTAACGCCCTCCTTATTTATTTTCCATTTGAACAAATTCAAAGCTAAAATAAAACGTCAGTTGTTGCTATTTTGGATTTATTTATATTTTAAGGATTTTTATTTTTAAAGTAATAGGGTGGGTTTTAGTATAAAATATCTTTTAATATTTCTATACGAAAGTTATAATTATATCAAAAATATTAATACAATTTAAAGAAAAGGAGAAAAAAATTGGATAT
>JAGHEK010000005.1 GCA_017889265.1 Romboutsia sp.
ATATACATAAAGCATTGAAAGAATATAAATAAGTAGTAAAATATATTTATGGAGTAATGATATAAAAAATATTGAAAGGAAATATAAAATATTATGCCTACGATATGTATGTTTAGAGGAATAAAAATATATATTAATTATAATGAGCACATACCACCACATTTTCATGCTAAATATGGTGAATATGAATGTTCAATAACAATAGATGATATAGAATTATTAAATGGAGATATGCCAAATAAACAATTGAAAATGTTATTTGGTTGGGCGGCATTACATCAAGAAGAATTAAAAGAAGAATGGTATTTAGCTGAACAAAAACAAGAACTTTTTCAGATAGCACCATTAATATAATTAGGAGAATATATGAAATTATCAAATGATTTAAAAAAATACTATGAAGATGGCAGAAGAAAATTATTAAAAATAATAGCGAATGACGATTATACATTAGACTTGTATTATGATGATTCTATTAGAAAATATGATATGTCAAATGAACTTTATGGTGTATTTGAAATTTTAAAAAATATAAATAAATTTAAAGAAGTATTTATAGATGAAGATGGAAATATAGCTTGGGAAAAAGATTCTAAAATAGACTCAAATATTGTTTGGAATAATAAAATTGATATATGTTCAGATTCTGCGTATTTAAATTCTAAAAAAATAAAATAATTCAGTAACTATTTTTATATTAATAAATACTAAATGCTTAGAATGGAAGTTTAAAAAGAGAAGATTTTTTCTTCTCTTTTTATTTAACGTATTTATTTGTAAGTTCATAGATAGTCGTCCAGTAAGTCTTTGAGTCAACTTCTGAAGATTTAGCATGTTCAGCACCTTTTATAGTAAGCATTTCTTTTTCTGAGTTTGTAGCATCATAAAGTTCTTGCATCATATAATAAGGAACAAAATCATCTTTATCTCCGTGTATATATAAAATAGGAGTATTAGATTTTTTAACTTGTTCAATAGCAGAGGCGTCTTTTAATGAATAACCTGCCCTTATTTGTCCAACTAAAGCTGAAACATTAAGTATTGGAAATTCGGGTAATGAAAATAATTCATCTAATTGATAAGAAAATTGTTCCCAAACTGAAGTATAACCACAGTCTGCTACTATTAGTTTTACATTACTAGGTAAATTTTCTCCCGAAGCCATAAGTACAGTAGAAGCACCCATAGAAACTCCATGAAGAACTATTTTGGCATTCTTATTTTCATCTATTAGATAATTTATCCACGATATAATATCTAATCTATCGTCCCAACCCATTCCTATGTACTCACCTTCACTTGAGCCGTGTCCTCTCAAATCTGGAATTAAAACGTTGTATCCCATATCATAATATTTTTTAGCGTATGAACTCATTTTTACACCTTCACTTGTATAACCGTGAACTGCTATTACCCATTTATCCGTTGGATTTTCATTTATTACTTTATATGCATGAAGTTTTAGTCCATCTGTTGATTGTATATATTCATCAGTATGGTTTGATTTATTTATTAACCAATCTATATCTACATCAAGTACTTTTCCACTTGTTTCTTCCTCTTCTTCTGGTGTTCCAAATATTATATCTTTAGGTGTATCTGGATTTAAAGCTAGGTTATAAAAGTAATTTCCTATAAATCCTAAACTAATAACAATTATTAAAATAAAAACTGATGTTATAGTTATAAAAATTTTATTTTTGTTCATGAAAATCTCCTTTATTGAAGTTATTACAGTGTCATATTTTAGCGATTAATGTAATTTTAACATATGGAATAGTTGACATCAATAATATAAGTAATTAATTATAATATTGAAAGTTATGTTTAAGAAAATTTATTAATGATTTGTAAAAAATATACCATAAAAAAACTGCCACATTACAATTTAAAATTGTTTATGCGACAGTATATTTTTACTTAACCATGTTAGTTAGATTTGGAACTAATTGTTTCTTTCTAGAAACTACACCTTCTGCAAATACTCCTTGGTGAGCTTTTACATTAAATGCTTCAGAAATTATATTATCATCTGCTTTATATAAAAGATAAGAACCTTCTTTTATTATATCAGTTATAGCAAGTACTAACATATCGTGGTCTGTATTATTTATAAATTCTAAAAACTCATCTTTTTTAGATAAAATAGAATCTATGTCTAATGTAAATACTTGACCGATACCAACTTTTTTACCTGCCATATCGAATTCTTTAAAATCCATATTAACTATTTCACTAATAGTGTATTCGTCTAAAGATGTACCTGCTTTAAACATTTCCATAGCATACTCTTCTTTATTAACTTCTGCTAAATTTTCAAGTTCTTCACAAGCTTTTATATCCATTTCAGTAGTAGTTGGAGATTTGAATAATAAAGTGTCTGAAAGTATTGCAGATAATAAAAGACCTGCTATATGCTTTGGAATTTCTACGTTATTTTCCTTGAATAAGTTATAAACTATCGTACAAGTACAACCAACAGGCATAACTCTTATACTTATAGGAACATCAGTTGAAATTTCAACTTTATGATGGTCTACTATTTCGATTAAATTAGCCTCTTTTATATCATCTACAGTTTGAATTAATTCATTATGGTCAACTAATATAATATCATTTCCTTTAGCCTCGTTTATTACACAAGGAGATTCAACTCCAAAGTAATTTAGCGCAAATAAAGCCTCTTTTTTAGGAGTTCCTAAAGCACAAGCTTTTGCATCTATTCCTAATTTATTTTTTAAATAAGTTAAAGAAATCGCAGAACATATTGAATCTGTATCTGGATTTTTGTGTCCGAAAATTAATGTACTCATATAATCCTCCATTTAAAAATCATAATTATAATACTTAAAAATATAATTATTATAATTAGATATTATACCAAAAGGAAGATGTAAAATGTTTAAAAAACGAAAAAAAAATAGTAAATTAATGATATTGTCTGTTTTATTTACTCTTGGGATAGTTGTATTTTTTATTTATAATAATTTTTTTGAAAAGAAAGAAGAACTAAAAAGCGATACAAAAGTTTTAAACACAATAAGTGAGGTTTTGGACCTTAATGTAATGAAATATAATTATAGCAATATTATAGATATAAAAAAAGATAAATCAATAAATGATATAAAAATTCCCTTTACAGAAAAATCTTTCATAATAAAATATGAAGGAGTTGTGAATGCGGGGATTAATATAGATGATGTAAAAATCTTAACAAATGACTCTGAAAATATAAAGATACGTATAGATAAATGTAAAATATTAGAACATTATATAAAAGATGAATCTATATACGTTTATAACATAAAGGAAAGTATATTCAATAAAGTAGAAATACAAGAGGTTTTAGAAGATATAACTAAACATAAAAATGAATATGAAGAAAAACTTATAGAAGAAGGATTTATAGAAGAGGTAAAAGGTATTGTAAAGGAGAAACTACATATTATTTTAGAAAATATGGGATATAAAAATATAGAGCTAGAAATTATGTAAAATTTTATAATAATAATTAAAAATATATTGACATTGTAAAAATCATAATATAATATATAAGTATAAAAAGTTTGTTAAAAAACTAACGAATGATAAAATTATTATACTTATTTCTAAAAGTGTATTTATATGAGATTTTATTTGTTAATATTTAGCAGATAAAATCTTGCATAAATATATTTACTAAAATAAAAATATTAAATCTACATTTAATATTTCATGGAGGAAAACTATGAGTAAAGAAGTTAAACAAGTTAAAGAAACAACTGTTGAAGAAATGGTTGATAGTTTAGTTTTAAAAGCTACTAAAGCTAAAGAAGCTATGCTTGATTTAAACCAAGAAGCAGTTGACAAAATAGTTGCTGCTATGGCTAAGGCTGGTCTTGATAAGCATATAGAACTTGCTCAATTAGCTATAGAAGAAACTCAAAGAGGGGTATTTGAAGATAAAGTAACTAAGAATATATTCGCTACTGAATATATATACAATAGTATAAAATACAACAAAACTGTTGGTGTTATAGAAGAAAATGATGAAGAAGGATATATGATGGTTGCAGAACCAATAGGTGTTGTAGCTGGTGTTACTCCTGTAACTAACCCAACTTCAACTACTATGTTCAAATCATTAATATCTATAAAGGGAAGAAACCCAATAATATTTGCTTTCCATCCATCAGCTCAAAAATGTTCATCAGAAGCTGCTAGAGTATTAAGAGATGCTGCAATTGCTGCTGGAGCACCTGAAAATTGTATTCAATGGATAGAAAAACCATCTTTAGAAGCATCTAGTTTATTAATGAAACACCCAGGAGTATCATTAATACTTGCTACTGGAGGACCAGGAATGGTTAAAGCTGCTTATTCTTCAGGGAAACCAGCTTTAGGTGTTGGTGCTGGTAACGTACCTTGTTTCATAGAAAAATCAGCTGACGTTAAGCAAGCAGTAAATGATTTAATATTATCAAAGACTTTTGATAATGGTATGATATGTGCATCTGAACAAGCTGTTATAGTTGAAGAAGCTATATACAATGAAGTTGTAGATTTAATGAAGGGATATAAGTGCCATTTCGTTAATAAAAAAGAAAAAGAATTATTAGAAAAAACTGTTATAAATCCAGAAACTAAAACTTTAAATCCAGATATAGTTGGTCAAAGTCCATATACTATAGCTAAAATGGCAGGATTTGAGGTAGATAAAGATACTAAGATATTAGTTGCTGAAATAGCAGGTGTAGGAGCTGACCATCCATTATCTAAGGAAAAATTAAGTCCAGTTCTTGCTTGTATAAAAGTTAAAGATGCTAAAGAAGGTATACAAAGAGCTGTTGATATGGTTGAGTTCGGAGGATTAGGACATTCAGCTGTTATACATTCAAATAATGATGATGTAATATTAGAATTCAGTACTAGGGTAAGAGCAGGAAGACTTTTAGTAAATGCTCCATCAACTCACGGTGCAATAGGGGATATATATAATGTAAATAAACCATCATTAACATTAGGTTGTGGTTCTATGGGGAACAATTCAACTACTGATAACGTATCTGCTACAAACTTAATAAATGTTAAGAAGGTTGCTAAGAGGAGAATAAATATGCAGTGGTTTAAAGTGCCTGAAAGAATATACCATGAAGTAGGTTCTATACAGTACCTAGAAAAATTACCAGATGTTGAAAGAGTAATGATAGTAACAGATAGAATGATGGTTGAATTAGGTTATGTTGCTAAGTTAGAACATCATTTAAGAAAGAGAAGAAATCCAGTATTAATAGATATATTTGCAGATGTTGAACCAGATCCATCAGTAGACACAGTGTTAAACGGTGCTGAAAGTATGAGAAAGTTCAAACCAGATACTATAATAGCTTTAGGTGGAGGTTCTGCAATGGACGCTGCTAAAGGTATGTGGTTATTCTATGAAAATCCAGAAGCTGACTTTACTGATTTAAGACTTAAGTTTATGGATATAAGAAAGAGAATATTCAAGTTCCCTAAACTTGGAAGACAAGCTAAAATGGTAGCTATACCAACTACTTCAGGAACAGGTTCAGAAGTAACTTCTTTCTCTGTTATAACTGATAAGGTAAATAATATAAAATATCCTTTAGCTGATTATGAGTTAACTCCAGATGTTGCTATAATAGATCCATCATTCGTTATGTCAGTACCAGCATCAGTTACTGCTGATACAGGACTTGATGTTTTAACTCATGCAATAGAAGCTTACGTTTCTATAATGGCTACTGATTATACAGATGCTTTAGCTATGAAAGCTATACAAATGGTATTTGAATACTTACCAGTATCATTTAGAGAAGGTGGAAAAACTAACGAAGGTAAAATAGCTAGAGAAAAAATGCATAATGCATCTTGTATAGCTGGTATGGCTTTTGCTAATGCATTCCTTGGAATAAACCACTCACTTGCTCATAAATTAGGAGGAGAATTCCATATACCACACGGTAGAGCAAATGCTGTTTTATTACCACACGTAATAGAATACAATGCAAGTGCACCAACTAAGTTTGCTGCATTCCCTAAATATAAGTCTTTCGTTGCTGATAAGAAGTACGCTGAAATAGCTAAAGCTTTAGGACTTAAGGCTGATACAGTTGAAGAAGGGGTTAAGTCTTTAGCAGACGCTGTTAGAGGATTAATGAAAGAACTTAATATGCCAATGACAGTTAAAGAATGTGGAATAGAAGAAAAAGCTTATTTAGAAGCTATAGATAGATTATCTTTAGAAGCATTTGATGATCAATGTACAGGAGCTAATCCAAGATTACCATTAGTAACTGAATTAAAATCTTTATATGAATTAGCTTATTACGGAAATAAAACTAACAAGAAATAATAAAAAGTAGAGAGGCTTGCCTCTCTACTTTTTATCTCTCTTTATTTATAAATTTTGCACCTAAGTATTTTTTGATATCTTCATCAGACGAAAACTCATCTATAAGAATTTCTCTACCACTATCCTCTAATACAACTAAAACTTCGCAATCACCTTGAAGAAAAAATTTTCTTACAGTTTCTTCTCTTACTTCTCTAACTTTAGTTATATTTTTTTTATGTTTTTCATAATCCTTAGTGTAATAACTTTCCATCATATTAATTATTTTAGTATATCTATTCATATAGCACCTCCTACAAAAAAATCTAGAAAATATGATATAATATCTATTGTTAACAATTATAACAAGGAGTATTAATAATGGCTAGTATAAAAAAAGAAGATATTATTAATTGTATAAATTATTGTCAAGACAATAATATTTTTGATGATTTAAATAAAGTATATGGTAGTCTGCCGACTGGTTATTGTACTAGTTGTGGAGATTGTTGTATGGAGTCTGTCGGTATTAATTTGGTTGAATTTATAAATATATTTAATTATCTAAAAGATAAGAAAAATTTAAAAAAACAATCATTAGAAAAAATTATAGATTACTATTTTTTAGAGTACAAAAAGAAATCGCCTTGTCCATTTAAAGATACTGATAATAGATGTTTGATATATGAAGTTAGACCATTAAATTGTAGATTGTTTGGACATTGGAAAAAAGAAGATTATAATAAAAATTTAGATAACATAACAAAACGTAATATAGAATATAAAAATATGATGAAAAAAGAATATAATTTTGAAATATCTGATGAGGTTGTAAATTATAGAATAAACTTTTGTGAGAATTTTATACCAAATAATGATTATATAAGTAAATCAGAAAGAATGGAAATTTATGATAGATTGATTATTTTAGATTCTAAGATTTATTCTTTTTATAATATTGAATTTAGAGATAGAGGTCTGGTTGAATACTTTATAGAATACTTATTAGATAATAATACTGCTTATAATATAAAGATTAAAATTTCTCAAAATAATGAGCTTGAAGAAAGAGTATTAAGAAGAATAAAAAATATCACTTTATCATCTATTTAGAATGCATTTATGATAGAATATATGTGACTATAAATTTAAAGGGTGAGTTATATGGAGTATGAAAAATGGGATGAAATATTAGCCCCTTATAATAATGCGGTAGAAGAACTTAAAGTTAAGTTTAAAAATATAAGAAAAGAATTTTTAACAAAAGGAGAGTATTCTCCGATAGAGTTCGTAACAGGTAGAACTAAAAAAATATCTTCTATAATGGAAAAAGCTAAAAGGCTTGGAGTAAAAGATATAGAAAATGAAATAGAAGATATAGCAGGTATAAGGATAATGTGTCAGTTCGTTGAAGATATATATACGATAGTTGGTTTTATTAAATCAAGAAGTGATATGAGTATAGTTTATGAAAAAGACTATATAAAAAATTTCAAAGATAGTGGATATAGAAGTTATCACGTTATAATAAGATATCCTATAAGTTCAATAGCAGGTTCTAAGGAAATTTTATGCGAAATACAAATAAGAACTCTTGCTATGAACTTTTGGGCAACTATAGAACACTCTCTAAAATATAAATATGAACATTTTATACCAGAAAATATTGCTATTAGGTTAAGAAGAGCGGCAGATGCAGCATTTTTATTAGACCAAGAAATGAGCGAAATAAGAGAAGATATAATGAAGGCTCAAGTTATGTTTCACGCAAAATCGGTAACTTTAATTGACATATTAGATAAAGTAAAACAACTACATAGTCTAGGAGAGCATGAAAAGGCTATCATGTATCAAGAAAAGTTAGATAAAATAGATACTCAAACTAATATTATTCAAATAGTAGCCATAAAAAAAGAAGTTGAGGATTTGCTTGAAAAATATGAAAATATATAATTTTATATTTAAGGAGAAATGATGAGTTTATATGCAATAGGAGATTTACATTTTTCAAATTCAGTTAATAAACCTATGAGTATATTTGGTGAAAATTGGAATAATCATCAAGGAAAGATAATAGAAAATTGGAAAAAAAGTGTTTCAGATAATGATACGGTTTTAGTTTTAGGGGATACATCTTGGGCTATTAATTTAAAAGAAGTTAAACCTGATTTAGATATAATAAATAGTCTTCCTGGTAAAAAAATATTTATAAAAGGTAATCACGATTATTGGTGGAGTACAGTAACTGCACTTAATAAACTTTACGATAATATGAAGTTTATGCAAACCAATTTTTATGAATATGAAGATTATGCGATATGTGGTGGCAGAGGTTGGATATGTCCTAATAATTTTAAATTTGATGAAAATGATGAAAAAATTTATAAAAGAGAATATCATAGGATAAAACTTTCTTTAGATGAAGCTATAAAAAAAGGATATTCAAATATTATAGTAATAACTCATTATCCACCAACTAATGATAAATTTGATGAATCGTTATTTACTAAACTTTATGAAGAATATAACGTTCAAAAAGTAGTATATGGTCATTTACACGGAAAAGAATCTTTTAAGATGGGTCTTAAAGGCATACGAAATAATATAGAATATATTTTAGCATCTTGTGATTATTTGGATTTTAATTTAATAAAAATACTAGAGTAATAATTATAAAAACAGTAAATAATATAGTATAAAAATTAAAAAGTAATAAGGAGATGCTTTTAAATGAGATGGATTTTGGTATTTTTATTTTTATATCTTATCCCGATAATTACTTTGTTTAGAAACTATAAAGGATTTAAGAGGTCTTGTATTTATAGTTGTATTTATACTGTATTAATTACTACGATAGTTATAAGTAATATATATGTTAGTGGATTAAATAATATAAAAAATATAATATATTATAAAAATTCTGCACTTAATGATTATGAAGAAAATGCTCTAGCTTATAAAGAAGAAATAAAAGAAGTATCAAAACAAGTAGATGAAATAAGTAAAAATAATGAAGAAGTTAGTGAAACTAAAGAGATTGAAGAAGAATTCGAAGTTAACTATATTGAAGAAGAGTCAAATGAAAAAATAATTCAAGATGAAGACTTAAAAACTCTAAATTCGTTTAAAAAAGAAGTTTATGAAATAGAACTGAAGGCACTTTTACCTATGAGAGCTTGCATACCTAGTGCACAAAATATATCTTATGCCCTAAAAAACTTAAAAAAGGTAAGAGAAGATGTGCAATATGCATATAATATGTGTAATGAAGTAGTAAAAATATATGAAGAAATGGAAATGCCGTATTTACTACACGACAAAGATGATAAATTATTGTTTTTAGCTAAAGAAGAAGTAAAAGAGGCATACATACTTAGAAGTAAAGCTATGAAAGAAGCTCTTAATTTAATAGATACTAAAAATCCTAGATACGTATCTAAAATAACTGAATACCTTAATTTATCTGACAATCATATGAATACTTATAAAGAAAAAATAGAACAAATAAAGAAAAATATTTTAAGTTAGAAGGAGAGATACGCTATTCAAAATAAATTATTCTATCATAAGAAAGCTTTATTTTTGAGTAGTTAAAATTTATATATGATAGAATTAGTATTAAAAAATAAAAAAGGCGATTTAAAAATAGATAGTAATGATATAAAAGAAGTTTTAGAATATAAAGACGACTTTGAATTCGTAACTGATATATCGGATACCATAAATCAAAAAAATATAATGGTTTATGATTGTAAACTAGACCCAGATATATTCGATATACAAACTATCGAAGAAGTTATAAATGATTTGAAAGTAAGTATAAGTGATTTTGATATTAGTATAAAATTTGAAGACATAAAAGCTTATATAAAAGATTTATGTGATGAAGTTGAAAGTGATATAAAAGAAATTTACGATATAGAAGAAGTGAGATGTTATTTCGATATATATGGTATAAATGAAAGTATTAATGATTTTAGATTTGTATTTTTAATATCTTTTGACGAGATAAAAATATCTTCTTTGATGAGTTTAGCACAGCTTATTGGAAAAAGGCAATTACAAGGAAAATCTAAATATTATAATTAAAAAATAGTTCATAAATTTATGAGCTATTTTTTATGAACTTTTTAATGGGAATTTATAGAGCTATAACAATAATGTGACTAATTTAACTGATAAAGAATAGATTG
>JAGHEK010000055.1 GCA_017889265.1 Romboutsia sp.
AGGAAAAACTAAAAAATAAGGAGATGAAAGATGAAAGGTGACAAAAGACAGATGAAACAGGTTGTCTCATTGGTACTAACGCTTGCGATGATATTTACCTCATTGCCGATAAATGTATTTGCAACAACAGAAAGTACACAAAAGAAAAGCCTGATAACAACAGAAGGAGAATCGTTTAATAAAGAAGTTACACAACAGCCTGAAACTGATAAAACGAATGAAAAACCGGTAATAAGTGGAGTACGGGATGTAACCGTAAATTTAGGTGATAAATTTGATCCTAAATATGGTGTAAGCGCTACTGATAAAGAAGATAATGATTTAACATCACAAATGGTAATAACTGGTGATGTTGATACAACAAAAGCAGGTACTTATAAATTAACATATACAGTAACAGATAGTGATGGAAATACTACGACAGAAGAAATAACAGTAACCGTGGCAAAAAAGACAGGTGAAAAAGTAAAATTAGGTGTATACGGTTATGATAATGTCATATACCAAAGTATAGATATCGATTACTACGAAGGTGATAATGCTTTTACAGTACTTAAAAGAGTATTAGGTGACAGAGTAGACGATAGTGGTGAAGGTGAAACAGTTTATGTAAACGGTATAGATGGTTTACTTATGGGTGATAAAGGACCATTTAGTGGATGGGTATATACTGTTAATAGAGTTAAGCCAGATGTTGGAGCTGGGCAGTACAACCTAAAACCAGGAGATGAGCTTATGTGGCATTTTACTGTTTTTTTAGGATACGACATAGATAAAAATTATAAAAAATTCGATGAGTTTGTAGCTCAACAAACTACACCTCCTGAAAATGAAGATCCGGTTGTAAGTACAAATGAAGCACCGGTTATAAATGCAAATGATGTGGAATTAACTATCGGTGATATGTTTGATCCAATGGAAAATGTAACTGCAACTGATAATGAAGATGGAGATTTAACTGCAAACATTAAAGTTGTAGAAAATACGGTAGATATCTTAAAAGAAGGAACTTATAAAGTAGTATATGAAGTAGAAGATAGTGAAAATTTAAAAACATCTATAGAAATAAAAGTAGTAGTTAAGAAAATAAATGGTGTGGAAGTTGAAGATGGTACTGGAGAGGAACGTAATCCGGTTAAGGTTTCAATAATAGAAGAAGATGGACTAAAAACTGTTTTAGAAAATCTAAAAAAAGAAAATAATATAACTGTATTAGATGAACCAGTAGTTCAAGGGGAATATATAGTATATAAGATAAAGTTAAGCAAGATAACTAAATCTAATGATATTTATTTAGAACTTAAAGTAAAAAATACTGATAAAATGAAAAAAATATTTAATCAGTATGTAGAAGTTCCTAAAGCTGAATTATCCGATATGATAAAAAATGCATCTAATTGGATTCTTGAAAATACTAAAAATCCAGGATATCAAGATGAATGGAAAATACTAGGTCTAAAAAGAGGGAATATAGAAGTTCCTAGCGATTACTATGAAACTTATTATAATAATTTAGTTAAGGTATTAAAAGAAAAAGACGGTAATCTTAGTAGAACTAAGTATTCTGAGTACTCAAGAGTAATAATAGCTCTTACAGCTTTAGGATATGACCCAACAGATGTAGGAGGATACAACTTAGTAGAAAAGTTATTCGATTTTAATAATGTATCTAAGCAAGGTATAAACGGAGTAATATTTGCTCTTATGGCCTTAGATACTAAAGATTTTGAAATAAAAGGCGATGCTAATTCAAGAGATATGATGATTGATTATATAATAGATAAACAATTATCAGATGGAGGATTTGCATTATATGGAGATAGTGGTGAAGTTGATGTAACTGCTATGGCAATACAAGTATTAGCTAAGTACAAAGATAGAAGTAATGTTAAAGTAGCTATAGATAAATCATTAGATTTCTTATCAAATGCTCAAATGAATACAGGTGGATTTGGAACTAATGAAGGTGAAACTGCTGAAAGTAGTGCACAAGTATTGGTTGCTTTAAATACTTTAGGAATTAGCGAAGATGATAAAAGATTTATTAAAAATGGAAACACAATAGTAGATGCTATAAATAAATTTGAAGTTAAAGATGGAGGATTTAAGCATTTATTATCACAAGATACAGCTAATTTTATGTCGACTGAACAAGTACTATATTCATTAGCATCTCAACAAAGATTAAATAATGGACAAACTAGTTTATATGATATGAGTGATGTAGTTTTAATAGGTACAAATACTGGAAATGAAACTACTAATCCTGGAGATAACAACCAAGGAAATAATGGAACTACTCAACCTGGCGATAATAACCAAGTAAACAATGGAAGCGAAACTTCTAAACCTAGTGATAATAATCAAGGTAATAACGAAAATCAAAATAATCAGTCTAGCAATAATCAAGAGAATGATAACAATCCACAAACTTCAGATGCTTCAATAATACCACTTGCAATGATAGCATTGATATCATTAGTGGCAATAGATAGATTAAATAGAAAAAGAATAGGTTAGAGATATATGGTGCTAAAATATAGCACCATATATTTATATGTAGAGGAAAATAAAATGAAAAATAAAAAAATATTAATATCATCAATTATAGTTTGTATGTTGCTTGTTATAGGAATTGGATTTAATTTTTTATTTTCAAGTGCAAATAAAGAC
>JAGHEK010000006.1 GCA_017889265.1 Romboutsia sp.
AATCTATTATATATTACCGTTAGACTTTAGTCATAGAATAATTAAACGGTATCATCTAAATATATTGATTTTTTTTATTTTATATATTACCGTTAAAGCGTTACCAAAATAAATTTGTATAACTATAACCAAAAAGTTAAAATATAATTATAAAATTATAACTAAAATTGGAGATATTTAAAAATGAAAAAAAGTTATATTAGGGTATCAACTGAAAAACAAAATGAAATCAGACAACTAAAAAAAGCTTTAGTTGATATTGGAGTAGAATCAAAAAATATATACATAGAAAAAGTTAGTGGTAAATCAAAAAAGAATAGAGAGCAACTTCAATTAATGTTAGAAAATATAAAACCAGGTGATGAGATATATATTCACGAAATATCAAGATTAGCAAGAAGTATAATTGATTTAAAAACAATAGTTGATGAAATAGTACAAAAAGGGGCTACTATACACTTTATAAAAGAACAAATATCATTTAGTGCAACAATAGAAAATGATCCAATAAAAGACCTTATGTTTAATATGTTAGCAGTATTTTCAGAATTTGAAAGAGCGATTCTTATGGCAAGAATAAAAGAAGGGATAGCAATAGCAAAAGAACAAAACAAATACAAAGGAAGAAAAACTGAATTATGCATAGGTGGAAAAGATGAGGTAAGATACAAAGCCATAGTAAAATCAATAAAAGAAGGAATGGCAATACAAGAAATAAGACAAACCTATAAAGTAGGTATGGGACAAATTTATAGAATAAAATCAGAATTAAAAGCAGAGTCAAATTGTTGATATTAATTATAACAAAATAAATCATTAGCTTTTATTCAAAATATAAAAGCTAATGTATGTTTAAGTATTTATATATTTTATAATAGTTCATTATAAGTTTTATAATCATAGCCACTGAAATATGTAATGCATTTTTCTACTAAAAAACCTATCACATAATCTCCATCAAGTGTTTCATAAAATTTAAGCATAAGAGTATTGTATTCTTGCTTATATTTAGCCGGTATCGAAAGTACCCCTATATTATTATTTAATAATATTAAATTTGATGTAAGTCTTGAAGTTCTTTTGTTTCCATCGTAAAAGAATTGACAATATGATAACCATAAATTAAGTATTATAGCTTTTTCTAAAGGATTTTTTATTTTATTTATTATATTTATATCGTTTTCAAATATATCTTTTAAGTTGGTTGCATTTATGCATTTATAATTTGTAGTTCCTGCAATTCCTATATTACCATTTCTAAAATCTCCAACTATTAATGCCTCATCTTTTGCAACTATGCTATGTATTTCACATATAGTATTTTTATTTATTTCTACATTTTCTTTTGTGCTTAACTTTATTACAAAATCCCAAGAATCTTTTATATTAAGTATTTGATTTTGATCGCTTAATTTATGTCCACCCACGGTAATTCCATCTAATAATGTTTGAACTTCAGGAAATGTAAATGGATTATTTTCAAGATTACCCATATCATAAACAAATTCGCTTATCATTTGTCTAACATAAGTTAATATATATGCCTTTTCTCCTATTGGTAAATTTTCTTTAAATTTATATGTATATTTTGGGATATATGTTGTCATAAATACACTTCCTTTTTACTAATATACTTTTAAAATTTTTCAAATTAATAATATATAAATTTAAGATGTATCCTTATTTACTATCAAGTATAAATTATTTAATTTTGAAAGTATATATAATAATAAAATAAAAGAATTAGTAATACTATTTCACCAATCCTTTTGCCCATTTAGGTATTATTTTATTATTTTTGATTGCTTCTTTTGAAGTACAATATTTGATAATGCCATATAAAAATCTTGTTCATCCTTTGTTTTTGCTTTTTTAAATAATTCCTTCAATTCATAATATGAATACTTGTTAAAAATATCATATAAATCTATATCTTTATTCTCCATACGAAATTTCTCCTACATCAATATTTTTTATATTAAAATACTTTCTATAATAATTAAATATATATTATATGCTCATATTGTATATAAATTATACTAAAAGTAATAAAAAATTCTAAATTAATTTAGAATTAGGAACATGAAGGGCACTATATACGTAAATGTTTTCTGCTCTATCTAATTAAATCTATTAGTCCTATTGTAAATATAAAATATGATAATATATATAGATCATCCATATAGGTCTTAAAACCAGAATTTTTGATACCTTTTTTATTTTCAAATTTATTTATATAATTTTAAATATTTTTATTTTGTATCGTTGTTTTTTATAGATTAATATCAAATAATGCTTTAACCCATTTTTTATCTGTTTTATATTTTTAGATAAAAATATTTTTGTTATATCTTTTAGATTTTAAATGTACAAATACTTATAATATTTATTAATATACAGACTACTTAATATTTATATTATCTTCTACTTTTACATTTTATAATTTATTTTTTTAAATATTTTAAAAATTCATTACAACTATACTTTGTAACATATTTTACCAACTTTTTCTACTCTTAAATCCCCTGGGTATTTTTTATGGTTAAATTTTTTATTTTTCTTATGTAAACAATAGTATTTTAAACGTATTAAGCTCATTTTTTTAACTCGTCATTAATGAAAGTAGTAAATATTTTTATATTTTTGATTAAAAAAGGATAAAAATAAAAAATCTTATTCTCTTTCAATTAAGATCCAAATAAAAATTTCCGAGAAATAATCAATAAATATATTGCTAAAAATATACCTTTATTGTAACATTTATCTATATTTTTAATAAAAAGGGAGTTTTGTGTTATGAAGGTTAATTTAAAAAAATTTGTTGTGCCTTTAAGTATAGCTTTAATTGGTACAAACACTATAATATCGAATGCTATAAACATAACGGATATAAACGGGCATTGGGCTAACAATGAAATTACTAAATTCGTTAATAATAATTACATATTAGGTTACGAAGATAATACTTTTAAACCTAATAATTCTATAACTCGTGCTGAATTCGTTTCTATTCTGAATAGAGTTTTTAACTTAACTACTTCAAGTGGTAAAGTTTTTAATGACACTAATAATCATTGGGCTAAACAAGCTATCGATATCGCTGTTACTAACGGTGTTTGTAATGGTAAATCTAATAATCTTTTTTATCCTAATGATAAATTAACAAGACAAGAGGCATCTGTTATGCTTTCTAATTACCTTAAACTTCAGGATACTCAATTAGATAAAATTAATAGTTTCTATGTTTCTCATACTATTTCTGATTGGGCTTTATATTCTATCGAAGGTATGTTAGAAAAAGGGTTTATGAATGGTTATCCTACTGGTCTTCTTAAACCTTTAAACAATATTACAAGAGCTGAGGCTGTTGTTTTAATTAATAATGTTATTTCTAATAACAATAGCAACGGTAATCAAAATACTAATAAACAAGCAATATCATTTTCTGAACTGGCTACATTAATGCCTTCATTAGGTTTTGATGAAATGGGTGCTTACAGAGAAAATGATCAAAGAATGTG
The DNA here is from genome assembly GCA_017889265.1 of Romboutsia sp. Taxonomy (GTDB): domain Bacteria; phylum Bacillota; class Clostridia; order Peptostreptococcales; family Peptostreptococcaceae; genus JAGHEK01. The sequence continues at coordinate 3,522 of JAGHEK010000006.1, forward strand.
TACTTCTTATGCTAATAATGAAGTATTTGGTATTATTTTAGAAAAAGAATCACCAACTTTTAATGTAATTGTTAAGAAAATATTCAATATGTTACTACCAACACAAGGTGATAGATTGTACGAAATAGTATCTAATCCATTTGAAAACCAAGTCTTAGAAATGGATGGTCGATTAGTAGAAATAATAGATTATCCTCAAGGAGTAAGTGTTACTATTAGAAATAAATAAAAACTTGATAAAAGAAAAGGTCTTAGATATAAATTCTAAGGCTTTTATTTTTTATAGCTATATTATATAAAATATTAGTTCGATAAAAAGATAAAAGAGCATTTTGTATAGAATACACATTAAATTTCACTATTTAAGTAAAAAAGTTATTGCAGAATACAATTGATTTAGTTTATAATATGAATATCAAAAAGAATTTCTAAGTGTTTTTGATATAATGTTTTTATTGTTAATTGTTTTTTAATTCGATTAAAGAAAGAGATACAATGTTGTATCTCTTTTTTTAATGTGTAATTTCTTTCTAAGTGTAACAGGGTGAGGATGTTTTTAAAATATTAATCGAATATATTTAGTTATTTTATGATATAATATATAGTAGATTGTAATGATTAATATTTAATATTGCATTACATAATATTGAAATTATAAAAGATAAAGGAGTAGGTAAATAGTTAATAAAAATATATATAAATATAATCAAATATGATATAATATAATCGTGAAATGGATGTGATTATATTGAGTAAACATTATAAACCTAAAGAATTTGCAGAACTAT
>JAGHEK010000056.1 GCA_017889265.1 Romboutsia sp.
AAAAAAGAAGAAGTTAAAAAGGAAGAAGTTAAAAAACAAGAAGTTAAGAAAGAAGAAAGCAAAATAGCTACTGTATCAAATGGTGAATTAGTTGAATTATCTGAAGTTCCAGATGAAGTATTTTCACAAAAAATGATGGGTGATGGATTTGCTATGAAAACTTCTGATGGTGTTATAGTATCTCCTGTTGATGGTAAGGTAGAAAACGTATTTCCAACTAAACATGCTTTAGGTATAACTACAAAAGATGGGAAAGAAGTATTACTTCACTTAGGTGTTGATACTGTAAACTTAAAAGGTCAAGGATTTGAAGTTTTTGTAAATGAAGGTCAAGAAGTTAAAATAGGTGATAAATTAGTTAAAATGGACGTTGAGTTCATAGAAAATAGCGAAGAAGCAAAATCTTCTATGCCAATAGTAGTATTTACTAATTTACAAGAAGGAGAGTCTGTTAAATTAAAAACAGGTTCAACTACTGCAGGAGAATTAGATAGAATAGAGATTGTTAAATAATTACAAGAAAATGTTTGCATAAATAAAAAGTATATGATACAATTATATCAAGTAATGAGATGATGTATTTGTGGTTATAAAAAGCTAAGTTTTATATATAAATATAATAGATATAATTCTTGGCTTTTTGGATTTATAATAGAAATTGTATTTTTATAATTTATAACAAAGAATGCATCATTTGTTTTATTACAGAGGAGGAAAACATATGCTTCAATTTTTACAAAGAATAGGTAAAGCTATAATGTTACCAATAGCAGCTTTACCAGTAGCGGGTATATTACTAGGAATTGGGGGATCTTTGCTTAATATAGCTAATTTATCTGACGCACCTAGTATATATCAACCATTAATAAGTTTTGTTTCTATACCGTTTGTAACAATAATATTAACGATAATGCAAGGAATTGGGGATATAGTATTTGGTAATTTACCTATACTTTTTGCACTTGGTACTGCAATAGGTCTTGCTAAAGAGGATAAAGGAACGGCAGGACTTGCTTCTGTTTTTGGTTTTTTAATTATGAACCAAGTTATAAGTATACTGCTTTCAGTAGGAGCTACTCCACTTGGTGTTTTAACTAGTGATTCTGTACCAAGTGAATATACACAGTATGTAACTACTACTTTAGGAATATTTACTCTTAATATGTCTGTATTTGGTGGTATTATAACTGGTATAGTAACTGCAACTTTACACAATAAGTATTATAAAATACAGTTACCGCAAGTTATAGGATTTTTCTCAGGTTCAAGATTTGTACCAATAGTTGTATCTTTAGCCATGGCAGTTGTTGGTGGAATACTTGCTTTTGCTTGGCCTTTTATACAAGATACAATAGCTATGATTGCACTTTTAGTTAAGAATTCAGGGGCTTTTGGAACGTTTTTATTTGGATTTATAGAAAGAGCATTAATACCATTTGGTCTTCATCATATATTCTATACACCATTTTGGTATGGTTCATTTGTAGACGGTCAAGTTTTAATAGATGGTGCTTGGCAAACTATCCAAGGTGCTAACTATGCATATTTTGCTCAATTAGGTAGTATGCAAAGTATAGTTGGAGCAGATCCAGAAACTATGGCTACTATAATAGATGGATCTTCAAGATTTATGGCAGGTAAGTTCCCATTTATGATGTTTGGTTTACCAGCTGCGGCTTATGCTATGTATAAAACTGCAAATGATAGCAAGAAAAAAGTTGTTGCAAGTTTATTATTATCAGCAGGATTTACTTCATTTTTAACTGGTATAACTGAACCTTTAGAATTTACTTTCTTATTCGTTGCACCAGCTTTATACGTTGTACATTGTGTAATGGCAGGTTTATCATTCTTCTTAATGGATATATTAAACGTATTTATAGGAATGACTTTCTCTGGAGGATTAATTGATTTTACTTTATTCGGACTTTTACCAGCTGGAGCAGGAGTAAAAACTAATTGGTATATGGTACTTTTAGTTGGTATTTGTTATTCAGTTGTGTACTATTTTGTATTCAAGTTTATAATAGAAAAATTAAATTTAAAAACTCCAGGTAGAGAATCAGAGGGAGAAGATACAAAATTATACTCAAAAGCAGATTATCAAGCATCAAAATCAGGAAATGCACAAGATGAAATAACTAAAAATGCTCCTGAAGTTTTAGAAGCTTTAGGAAATGAAGAAAATATAGTTTCAGTAGATGCTTGTATAACAAGACTTAGAGTAGAAGTAAAAGATAAATCAAAAGTTAATAAAGATAAGTTGAAATCTTTAGGTGCTGTTGGAGTTATGGAAGTCGGAAATGGAGTTCAGGCAATATTCGGTGCTAAAGCTGATGCTTATAAAAATGAGATAAATAACATAATGAAAAGAAGTTAATCTAAAAAAGTGTTTCGATATTATTCGGAACACTTTTTTGATTTAGAAAAATATATTATAATGATATTATATTTTGAATTGGAAAGGAAATAATATGTTATTAAGAGATATTATAAAAGGAATTGAAATTTTAGATATAAAAGGAAGTTTAGATATAGAAATATCAAATATAGAATTTAACTCAAGAAAAGTAACTGAGAATACTTTATTTGTTTGTATAAAAGGGTTTAGTGTAGACGGACACGATTATATTGAAAGTGCTATAAAAAGTGGAGCTATTGCTTTTTTAGTTGAAGAAGATATAGAAATCGAAGGGTATACTTTTATTAAAGTAAAAAATACAAGATGTGATATGGCAAAAATATCTTGTAATTTCTTTGATAATCCTTCAAGTAAAATGGATGTAATTGGTGTTACTGGTACTAATGGAAAGACTAGCATAACGACTTTTTTAAGCGAGATTTTATCAGGTATAAATAAAGTTGGGATAGTTGGAACTATAAAAATATTTGATGGAGATAAGGAGATAGAATCTAAAAATACTACTCCCGAAAGTATTGATTTGCAAAGAAACTTTGATAAAATGGTAAGAAATAATTGTAAAAATTGTGTTATGGAAGTATCATCTCATTCATTAGTATTAAATAGAGTTGATAATACTGATTTTAAAATAGGTATATTCACTAACTTAACGCCTGACCATTTAGATTTTCATAAAGATTTAGAAGATTATAAAAATGCAAAAGAAAAATTATTTTATAAAACTAGTCTGAAAAATATAATAAATATAGATGATGATGGTGGTAAAAAGATACACGAAAATATAAAAAATCTAAAGACATCAGTTTATACTTATGGTATAGATAATAATGCTGATTTTATGGCAAAAGATATAAAAATACTTCCAGAAGGGATATCATACAAACTTATAACACCTACCTATGAAGAAAATATATTTGTTCCTGTATCTGGAAAGTTTACTGTTTATAATGCTTTAGCAGTTATAGCTACTTGTTATAGTTTAGGGATAGATAAAGATTATTTAATTAAAAAACTTAGAAATATAAATGGAGTTTCTGGAAGATTTGAAAGTGTAGTTAATAATAAAAATAAAAATATTATAGTAGATTATGCACATACCCCAGATGCACTTGAAAATGTTATAAATACTGCTAGAGAATTTACCAAAGGAAAAGTTATAACAGTTTTTGGTTGTGGAGGAGATAGGGATAAAACTAAAAGACCGTTAATGGGTAAAATTGCTAGTGATTTATCTGATTTTACTATAATAACATCTGACAATCCAAGAACTGAAAATCAAGAAAATATAACTAAAGATATATTAAAAGGTATAACTAAAAATAATTATGAAGTAATTGAAGATAGAAAAGAAGCTATAAAAAAAGCTATAATAATGTCAAATGAAAGAGATATAGTTTTAATAGCAGGAAAAGGTCATGAGAATTATCAGATAATAGGAAATGAAAAAACTCATTTTGATGATAAAGAAGAAGCTATCAAAATATTAAATACTTTATAGAAAGAGAAAGATTATATGAATAAAAAAATATTTTTAGTACTTGATATACTTTGGATGGGATTCATATTTTATCTATCAAATCAACCGGCAGATATTTCATCAGACCAATCTGGTGAACTTATAAAGATGCTTAGTAATTTACCTATTATAGGTAATGTTATAGATTATATGATGAAAATTGATATAGCGCAGTTTATAGTAAGAAAAAGTGCACATATGTTTGCATATTTTCTGCTTTTTATACTTATGTTTATGTATGCATATAAAAATAATAAAGGAGTAAAAAAATCTTATTTTATAGGTTTTGTGGCTACATTTTTGTATGCTTGTACTGATGAAATTCATCAACTTTTTATAGAGGGAAGAAGTGGAGAAATAAGAGATATATTAGTTGATTCAACAGGTGCTTTAATAGGTATGGTCTTAGTAAGTATAATTTTAAAGATAAAGAAGAGGGTTTAATCCCTCTTTTATACGTTAAATCTAAATAATATAACGTCTCCGTCTTTAACTACATAATCTTTTCCTTCAAGTCTAACAAGACCTTTATCTTTAGCGGCAGTCATAGTACCAACAGTAACTAAATCATCAAATGCAATAGTTTCTGCTCTTATGAAACCTCTTTCTATATCAGAATGTATTTTTCCACCTGCTTGAGGAGCTTTAGTACCAACTTTTATAGTCCAAGCTCTAACTTCTTGAGGACCTGCAGTTAAATAAGATATAAGACCAAGTAAAGCATAAGAAGACTTTATAAGTTTATCAAGACCTGATTGTTCAAGTCCTAGAGTTTGTAAAAATTCTTTCTTTTCTTCTTCTGATTCGAATTCTGATATTTCTGCCTCGATTTGTGCACAAACTACTACAACTTCTGCATTTTCAGTTTTTGCAAATTCTCTAACAGTATTTACATGATGGTTATTTAAACCGTCATCTGCTAAGTCATCTTCACAAACATTAGTTACATAAATAACTGGTTTTGAAGTAAGTAAATTTAGAGAGTTTACGAATACTTGTTCTTCTTCTGTAAATTCCATAGTTCTAACGCATTTACCGTCTTCTAAAGTAGTCATTATTTTCTTTAAAAATTCAAGTTCACTAGCTAAAGTTTTATCTGCTTTTGCAGCTTTTTGAGTTTTTTGTATTCTTCTATCTAATATTTCTATATCAGAGAATATTAATTCTAAGTTTATTGTTTCTATATCTCTAAGAGGATCAACACTTCCGTCAACGTGTACAACATTTTCATCATCAAAACATCTAACAACGTGAACTATTGCATCAACTTCTCTTATATGAGATAAGAATTTATTCCCAAGACCTTCACCTTTTGAAGCACCTCTAACAAGACCTGCTATATCACAAAATTCTATTGCAGTAGGAACTATTTTTTTAGAATCATATAGTTCTCTTAATTTTTCTAATCTTTCATCTGGAACAGCAACAACACCAACATTAGGTTCTATCGTACAAAATGGGTAGTTTGCAGATTCTGCACCTGCTTGAGTTATTGCATTAAATAAAGTACTTTTACCGACATTTGGTAATCCAACTATACCTAATTTCATAAAATTTCTTCCTTTCTAATTTATAAATACTCTCACATTATACATCATATATATTATTAATGTAAACTATACAAACGTATACTCTATTTATTTGTATAAAAATAATATGTATTATTATTAATCCTAAACTGTTATAATATATATTATAGTTTTTTAAGAGGTGATAAAATGGACAAAGTTGCATTTACCATATTTGGAATAGATATAATGTGGTACGGAGTTTTAATGTCTTTAGGTATGATACTTGGTAGTTTAATAGCTATAAAAGAAGCGAAAAGAGTGGGCTTAAAAGAAGACGATATTTTAGACTTAGCTATTTTTGCTATACCGCTTGGACTTTTAGGGGCTAGACTTTACTATGTATTGTTTAACCTTGATTATTATTTAGAAAATCCTTCTCAGATACTTAACTTTAGAGGAGGAGGTATGGCAATACATGGAGCATTAATTACAGGGTTTTTAACGGGATATATATTTTGTAAAATAAGAAAATTAGACTTTTTTAAAATGGCAGATACAGTTATTCTAGGTATGCCTTTAGCTCAATCAATAGGTAGATGGGGAAATTTTATAAACCAAGAAGCTCATGGAGGACCAACTGATTTACCATGGGGGATAATGGTTGATGGAGTAAAAGTTCATCCAACTTTTTTATATGAATCTATTTGGGATTTAGGTATTTTTATATTTTTAGTTATGTTTAGAAAAAATAAAAAATACGACGGTCAAGTTTTATTTTATTACATAGGTCTTTATTCATTAGGAAGATTTTTTATTGAGGGTCTTAGAACTGATAGTTTAATGATAGGACCGTTAAGAATGGCACAAGTTATAAGTTTAGTTTTTATTTTATGTGCTATTTTAGGACATTTATATTTATCAAAAAAATCAAAAGAAGAGGTAAAGTAGTATGAATTTTCATCATGTTTCTGTACTTTTAGATGAGTGCATAGAGAGCTTAAATATAAAACCAGATGGAGTTTATGTCGATTGTACCATGGGTGGTGCAGGACATTCAAAAGAAATAGTAAAAAGATTATCAAGTAAAGGGTTATTTATAGGTTTTGACCAAGATAAAAATGCAATAGAAACTGCAAAAGAAAGATTAAAAGATTATAGCGATAGAGTTAGATTTATTCATAGCAACTTTGAGAATATAAAAGAAGAACTTGAAAAAATAGGTGTTTATAAAATAGATGGAGTTTTAGCAGATTTAGGAGTTTCATCTCATCAATTAGATGAAAAAGATAGAGGATTTTCTTATATGCAAGACGCACCACTTGATATGAGAATGGATGTAAGAAAAGATTTTAGTGCTTACGATGTTGTAAATACTTATTCAGAAGAAGAACTTGCAAGGATAATAAAAGAATATGGCGAAGATAATTGGGCTAAAAGAATAGCAAAATTCATAGTAGAAAAAAGAGAAGAAAAAGAAATTGAAACTACCGGAGAATTAGTTGATATAATAAAAAGTGCTATACCTAAAAAAGCAAGAATAGACGGTCCTCATCCTGCTAAAAGGACTTTCCAAGCTATAAGGATAGAAGTTAATAATGAACTTTTGGTAATAAATAAAATGATACAAGATGCAGTAAGCATTATGGATAAAGGTGGTAGAATTTGTATAATAACATTCCATTCATTAGAAGATAGAATAGTAAAAAATGAATTTAAAGAATTAGCGCTTGATTGTGTTTGTCCTCCTCATTTTTTAATGTGTCAATGTGATAAAAAGTCTTTAGTTAAAGTAATAACTAGAAAACCAATTCTTCCAAGCGAAGAAGAAATAAATGAAAATCCAAGGTCAAGAAGTGCGAAACTTAGGGTAGCCGAAAGAATATAAATGTTTGTAAATAGATATTTATTATGATAATATTTATTTAAATAGATTATTAGAGGTGATAATATGACAATAGGAAGTATGCCTGCTTTATCAATAGCAAATACACTTTCATCTAATTATGAAGCAGCAGGAGAATCTATGGTAGCAGTAGCTACTGGAACTTCTTCAGGAGAAAGTATGGGATCAAGTAATGTAAAAACAGAATTATCTATAAGTATGTTGGATATGGCACTTGAAACACAAAAAGGAATAAACTTAGATGTATTTGCATAAAATGGACTCTTTTTAGGGTTCATTTTTTTGTATAAATTTATAAAAATTTGTTTGAAGGATAATAAATAAAATTCCTAAAAATATATTATTTGGAGGGATTTTATGAGTAAAAGAGTGAGTGATATAAATGAATATAAAAAGAAAAAGAAGAATAATAATATAAAAAGGAAAAGAAAAAAGTTTTTAAAAAAGTTTTCGAGGGTTTTTCTTTTTGTTTTTATTTTCGGGATGATAATAGGGAACATATCAGGTCAAGCATTAATATCTAAATTAAATTATGAAGTTTATTATCTAAAAAAGGATTTAAGAGAAAGAGAAATAAGGCTTGATGAACTTAAAGAAGATGTATATACTGATGCATCACTTAAAGAAATTGAAAAAAAAGCAAGAGAAGAACTTCAAATGGATTATCCTAAAAAAGAGCAAATAAGGTATATACAAGTAGATAATTAAAAGGGGGAAAAATGAGAAAAAAAATAAAGATAATGAGTAAAAAAAGGATAGTTATAGTCCTTGTTTTGTGTTGCATATTGTTTTTTTTACTTGTAACTAGAACGGCTTATTTACAACTTATAAAAGGGGATTGGTTAAGCACAAAAGCTATTGAACAACAGACTAGAGAAGTTCCTATACCTGCTAAAAGAGGTACTATATACGATAAAAATATGAAAGAATTAGCAGTTAGTATAACTAAGTATACTGTTTGGTGTAAACCTGTTGAGGTTGAAGATAAGGAATTAGCTATTAAAAAATTATCAGAAATATTAGAAAAAGATGAGAAAGAAATAAGTGAATTAGTAAACAAAAAAAATATGGCACTAGTTAAGATTGAAAGATGGATAGAAGATGAAAAAGCTACTAAAATAAGAGAAGCTAAAATACCTGGAATTTGGGTAGCAGAAGATAATAAAAGATATTATCCTTATGGTAATTTTGCTCCGTATGTTTTAGGTCATACATCTAATGATTCTCAGGGAATAGCAGGGGTAGAGATGGTTTATAATAATAAACTTCAAGGAGAAGATGGTAAACTAATAATAAGTACTGATGCTTCAGGTAGAGAAATTCCACAAGGTATGGAAAAATATTTTGAACCTAAACAAGGTAATGGAGTAATACTTACTATTGATGAAGTAATACAACATTATACAGAAAAAGCAGTACAAAAAGCTTATGAATTAAATAATGCAAAAAGAGTTACGGTAGTAGCATTAGACCCGAAAACTGGAGATGTACTTTCTATGGCATCAAAACCAGATTATGATCCAAATACTCCAAGAGATGCTATATATCCTTATTTTGAAGAAGAATTAGCTAAATATAGTGATAATGATAAATTAAAAGGGTATTATCAAATGTGGAGAAATCCTGCAGTTAGTGATACTTACGAACCAGGGTCTACTTTTAAACTTGTAACATCTGTTGCAGGACTTGAAGAAAATGTTATAAAAGATACTGATAGATTTACTTGTACAGGAAGTGTAACCATAGGAGGAAGAAGAATAAAATGTTGGAGACATTATAATCCTCACGGTGAACAAACTTTTGCACAAGGAGTTCAAAATTCTTGTAATCCAGTCTTTATAGAAGTAGGTAATAGGCTAGGAGTATCAAAGTTATATGATTACATAGAAGGTTTTGGATTTATGGAAAAAACAGGACTAGATTTACCGGGAGAAGCTAAAGGTATACTTTATAATGAAAAAAATGTAGGTCCTGTTGAACTTGCTACTATATCTTTTGGTCAATCTATATCTGTTACACCTATGCAACTTATAAGAGCTATTAGTGCTATATCAAATGACGGAAAACTTATGCAACCAAGAGTAGTTAAAGGGTTTACAGACGATAAAGGAAATGTAATAGAAGAAATTGAACCTGTTATGACAAGACAAGTAATATCAGAAGAAACTTCTGATGAAATGATGGAAATAGCAGAAAGTGTAGTTAGAGAAGGTTCTGGTCAAGCGGCATACATACCAGGGTATAAAATAGGTGGAAAAACTGGAACAGCGCAAAAAGTTATAGACGGAAAATATGCACAAGGAAAATATATATGTTCATTTATTGGTATAGCGCCTACTGATGACCCGCAAATAGTAGTTTTAGCAATAGTTGATGAACCAACTGGAGTTATGGCATTCGGTAGTACGACTGCAGGACCTATTGTAAAAGAAATTATGCAAGATTCTTTAAAATATCTTGGTATTGAGGAAAAATATACAGAGGAAGAAAAAGAAGAATTTGAAAAACAGCAAGTAGTTGTACCAGATGTCAGAAATTTAAATATAGGAGATGCTAGTAAAATTTTAGAAGAAGCAGGGTTTAAAGCTAATTTAGATACCGATATAGAAATGTCTGAAAAAACTAAGGTAAAAGATATGTTCCCAAAACCAGGTATAAAAGTTGAAAAAGATTCAAGTATAATCCTTTATTTTGAATAAAATTTACTATTTAGAAATATTATAGTATTATAGAAATATCTTTTAAAAAAATTATAAATATTATATAATAAAATTTAGCAATGTATATTCATACATTGCTTTTTAGTTGAAAAATTGGAAAGGAAAAGTATTATGCAAAAATTAAGTATAGAAGAATTACTTAAAGCAACTGATGGAAAATTATTAAAAGGCGATATTTTTTATGAAATAAATGATGTTGTTATAGATAGTAGAAATGCTAATAAAGATAATGTTTTTGTAGCCATAATAGGTAAAAATTTAGATGGTCATAAATTTTTAGACTCTGCATATAAAAATGGATGCAAAACATTTATAAAAAATGAATCAAGTAGCATAAATATATCTTATGAAGACATAAATTTAATAGAAGTTAAAAATACAGAATTAGCACTTGGAGATATATCAAAGTACTATAAAAATAAGTTTGATATACCATATGTTGCAGTTACTGGTAGTGTTGGAAAAACTACTACTAGAGATTTTATCCATTCGGTTTTATCATATAAATTTAAAACTCTAAAAAATGAGGGGAATTTAAATAATAACTTTGGAGTTCCACTTACACTTTTTAATTTAGATGATACTTATGAGTGTTCGGTAATTGAAATGGGTATGTCAGGCTTTAAGGAGATAGAATATTTAGCAAATATAGTAAATCCTAATATATCTGTAATATCTAATATTGGATTATCTCATATAGAAAATTTAGGTTCTCAAGAAGGTATTTTTGAGGCTAAAATGGAAATAACTAAGAATTTCAATAAAGACAATGTTTTAATAGTAAATGGAGATGATAAATTTTTATCTACCTTAAAAGAAAAAAGTTTAGATTATAAGTTAAAAACTTTTGGATTTGGTAAAGATAATGATATATATTGTAAAGATTATGAGATACTAAATAATAGTACAGAGTTTATATGTGTTATAGACAATAAAGAAGAAAAAACAGAAATACCAACAGTTGGAAAGCATAATATTTATAATGCTATGGCATCCATATTAGTTGGTCTTAGCCTTAAAATGTCATTAGAAGAAATAAAAGAAGGTCTTTTAAAATTTGTACCTACTAAAATGAGATTAGATATAATAAATTCTAATAATAAAACTATAATAAATGATTGTTATAATGCAAGTCCTGAATCTATGGAAGCAGCACTTAGTATACTTTCAAAATATGAAAATAGAAAAGTAGCAATTCTTGGTGATATGTTTGAGATGGGTGATTATACGGAGTATGGTCACAGAAAAGTAGGAAAAAATATTTTAAATAATACTGATATTCTTATAACTATAGGCAATTCATCTAAGTTTATATCAGAGGAAGCTATAAAAAATGGTTTCACAAAAGAAAATTGTTATCATTTTCAGACTAAAGAAGAAGGAATAAAAAACTTTTCAAAAATATTAAAGGATGATGATGTAGTATTAGTAAAGGCATCTAGAGGAATGCAATTTGAAAAGTTAATAGAATATATTTAGACATTATTGAAAGGAGAATATTATGTTAGGGATAACTGAATTAACTTATACAGCACTCATTTCATTTTTGATAGTTGTAATACTTGGTCCAATATTTATACCAATGCTTACTAAGTTTAAATTTGGTCAAACTGTAAGAAGTGATGGACCAAAAAGTCATTTATCTAAAAATGGAACGCCTACAATGGGTGGAATACTTATGATAATAGCAATACTTATAACGGGTCTTACTAGAAGTAGAGTGGGGTCTGATTTACTAGTAGGACTTTTTTGCGTAGCAGGTTTTGGTTTAGTAGGATTTTTAGATGATTTTATAATAATAAAAAAGAAAAGGTCTTTAGGTCTTAGAGCTTGGCAAAAAATAGTTCTTCAGCTTGGAATAGCACTTTTCGTATCGTATTATCAATATAATCAATCAGCAAGTGCTCCTCAACTTATGGTACCGTTTACTGATATAGTAATAAATGTTGGTCCATTATACGTACCGTTTATGACTTTTGTAATAGTAGCAACTGTAAATGCAGTAAATTTAACTGATGGGCTTGATGGACTTGCATCTGGAATAACTTTAGTAGTTTCAACATTTTTTATGTTACTTGCATCTTATTCTGGAGTAGTAAATCAAGAGGTAGCAGTATTAGCAGCAGCAACTGTTGGAGCTTGTCTAGGATTTTTAGGATTTAATTCATATCCTGCGAAGATATTTATGGGAGATACTGGGTCTATGGCATTAGGAGGGGCTGTAGTTTCGTTTGCAGTTTTAACTAACACAGTATTACTTATACCTTTAGTAGGTGGAATATATTTTGCAGAGGCTTTATCAGTTATAATACAAGTAACTGTTTATAGATTAACTAGAAAAAGAGTTTTTAAAATGGCTCCTATACATCATCATTTTGAACAATGTGGTTGGCCAGAAACTAAAGTAGTATTTACTTTTTGGATAGTAACTATAATACTTGCTTGGATAGGAATAATAGCAGTATTTTAGGGGGATATTATGAAAAATGTATTGTTAATTGGTCTTGCCAAAACGGGAGTATCTACTATAAAGTATTTGAGTAAAATGGGTTCAAACGTAGTAGTAAATGATATAAAAACTAAAGAAGATTTAAAGGAAATATTAGAAGATTTAAAAGAAATAGAAAATATAGAGTACATATTAGGAAAACATATAGAAAATATAGAAAATATAGATTTGGTAGTAGTTTCTCCAGGTGTTCCACTTGATTTACCTTTTATAAAAAATATAAAAGAAAAAGTAGAAGTAATAGGTGAAGTTGAACTTTCTTATAGATTATCGAATTTACCTAAAATAATAGGTATAACTGGTACTAATGGAAAAACTACAACGACCAGTTTAGTTTCTTCTATATTTAAAGAAGCTAAAGAAGATGTTTTTACGGTTGGTAATATAGGAAATCCTGTAATAGATACTGTTGACGTTGCTACAAAGGAGTCTGTATTAGTTACAGAACTTAGCAGTTTTCAGTTAGAAAGTATAGATACATATAAGCCTCATATAAGTGCCATACTTAATTTTAGCGAAGATCATTTAAATAGACATCATACTATGGAAGAATATATAAAAGCTAAATGTAATATATATAAAAATCAAGATGAAAATGATTACCTTATACTAAATTATGATGATATATTAGTTAGAAATCTAAGAGATACTAAAGCTAAAAAGATATATTTTTCTTGTGATAGCATACTTGAAAAAGGTGTATATTTAGATGAAAATGAAGATATAATTATAAATATAGATAAAAAAATAAATTTAATGAATAAAAATGAATTAAAAATAAGAGGAAAACATAATGTTCAAAATGCTATGGCAGGAATAGCTATAAGTTATATTTATGGAATAGACGTTTCTATAATAAAAAACGCCTTAAAAAATTTCTCAGGTGTAGAGCATAGACAGGAATTGGTAAAAAATATAAATGGAATTACTTTTATAAATGATTCAAAAGCTACTAATCCAGATTCTAGTATAAAAGCTATTAATTCATATGAAAATATAATATTAATAGCAGGTGGAATGGATAAAGAAAATGATTTTGAAAATCTTTTAGAAAATGCAAAGGGTAGAGTTAAATCATTAGTATTACTTGGAGAAACTTCCCAAAAAATAAAAGATTTAGCATTAAAAAAAGGATTTGATGACGTAAATATAGTAGCTAATATGAAGGAAGCTGTTAGTATGTCTTATGAAAAGGCAAATGAAGGAGATATAGTTTTACTATCACCTGCTTGTGCAAGTTGGGATATGTATAAAAGTTTTGAAGTAAGGGGTAGAGACTTCAAAGAAAATGTAAACAGTTTAAAATAAATCCTCTAAATAATTGGGAATGGAGGTAATACTTTTTATGCATACAGAAACTAAAAAAAGGTCTAATAAAAAAATAAAGAATGATTTTGATAGTGTGATTTTTTACACTACGATGACATTGGTATTCATAGGAATCATCATGGTATTTAGTGCAAGTTATATTCAATCTTCATTTAAACATGGTGATTCCTATCATTTTCTTAAGAAAAATTTAATATTTGCAATTTTAGGTTTTATATCTATGATGGTAGTATCTAATATTCATTATGAATTTTGGAAGAAAAATTCTAAAACTATATGTATAATTTCTGCTGTATTACTTCTTTTAGTTTTAACTCCACTTGGTATAAAATTAAATGGAGCAAGAAGATGGTTAGGAATAGGTTCTTTTACTGTTCAACCGGCAGAAATCGCAAAGTTTGCAAGTATAGTTATTACGGCTAAGTTAGTAGAAAAAAAGTATCAAGATATAAAGTCTTTTAAAAAAGGGCTAATTCCTCTTCTGATTGTGCCTATGATTTTTTTTATACTTATAATGTTACAACCTAATATGTCAACTGCAGGTACTATAATATTAGTTACTTTCGTTATGATATTCGTTGCAGGAATGGATATGAAGCTAGTTGTAGGGATGTTTTTCAGTGGGGTAGTACTTTTTTTGGCTCTAGCTTTAACGTCTCCATATAGATTAAAACGTGTGCTATCTTTTTTAGACCCATTTCAAGACCCATTAGGTAATGGATATCAAGTTATACAAGGTCTTTATGCACTTGGTTCTGGAGGGCTTTTTGGTATGGGACTAGGTAAAAGTCAGCAGAAATGGTTTTACATACCAGAACCACAAAATGATTTTATATTTGCTATAATAGGTGAAGAGTTAGGTCTAGTAGGTTGTACAGCTGTAATACTTATTTTTGTACTTTTAGTTTATAGATGTGTAATAATTGCTTTAAGATGCCCAGATATATTTTCTTGTATGATGGTTATCGGAATAGGTGCACAAATAGGAATACAAGCAGCACTTAATATAGCAGTAGCCACTTCTTCTATGCCTGTTACAGGGGTTGCGCTACCTTTTATTAGTTATGGAGGGACTTCCCTTACTATATTAATGAGTGCAATAGGTATAGTTTTAAACATTTCAAGACACGTCAAAATTAATTAACAGGAGTGAAATTAAATGAAAGTTTTATTATCTGGTGGAGGTACTGGAGGACACGTTTATCCAGCAATCGCCATAGCAAACAAGATTAAAGAAGAAAATCCAGATGCAAAAATTCTATTTGTTGGTACTGAAAAAGGTATAGAAGCAGAGATTGTACCTAAGTATGGATATGATTTTAAGACTGTAACAGTTCAAGGATTTAGAAGGAAGGTAGATTTTGAAAATGTAAAAAGAGTTTTTAAACTTTTTAAAGGTCTTGAAGAATCAAGAAGTATAGTAAAAAAGTTTAAACCAGACATAGTAATAGGTACAGGTGGATATGTTAGTGGACCTGTTTTATTCAATGCATCTTTAAAAAATATACCGACAATAGTTCACGAACAAAACTCTTTTCCTGGGGTTACTAATAAAATTTTATCAAAAGTAGTTACTAAAGTGCTTACTACTTTTGAAGATGCAAAACAAAGATTTCCAGAAAAATCTCAAGATAAAATAGTTTTTACAGGAAATCCAGTAAGAAAAGAAATACTACTTACTAAAAAAAATATAGCAAGAAGAAAACTTGGAATAAGTGAAGATAAAAAGATGATTCTATGCTATGGAGGAAGTGGTGGTTCAAAAAAAATTAATGAAGCCATAAAAGTAGCTATAAACGATTTAGTAAAAGAAGATATAGCTTTCATAATAGCCACAGGAAAAGTATATTATGATGAATTTGTAAAAGATATAGAAAATATTACTTTAAAACCATATCAAAAAGTAGTTCCATATCTAGATGATATGGCAAATGCATTAGGAGCTAGTGATTTAGTAATAGGAGGTGCAGGAGCAACTTCTATATCTGAAATAACTGCACTTGGTAAACCTTCTATAATAATTCCTAAAGCATATACCTCAGAAAATCATCAAGAATATAATGCAAAAAGTGTTGAAAATAAAGGTGCAGGAATTTGTATACTAGAAAAAGATTTAACTGGTGAAGTTTTAAGTAATTCAATATTTAAGATTTTAGGAGATAATAATTTACTAAGTGAAATGTCTGAAAAAAGTAAAGAAATAGGAACGCCTAAAGCTATTGATAAAATATATGAGGAAATACTTAAAATTTATAATGAAAATAATAGTAAAAAAGAAACAGTAGTTGAAGAAATAGATGAAGTAGAAAATAAAGAAGAGAAAAAAGAAGAAAAAGTAATAGGAATAAAGAAAAAGTAACATATACCCCCTAGATAACATAAATTAAAATAGAATTTATATTATCTAGGGGGATTTTTTATGGGTAAATATATAGTAAAAAATGGACAAAAAATAGAAGGAACTTTAGATATAAGGGGAGCTAAAAATTCTATTTTACCCATTATAGCTGGGTCTATCTTAAATGAAAATATAAGTATTATCCATAATGTAGCAGATATATCAGATGTTCATATTATGATAAAAATTCTTGAAAGTGTAGGATGTAAAATAAAATATGAAAATGGTACTTTAGTTGTTGATAGTTCAAATATAGTTTCTTGTGATATAAATGAAGAGTATGTAAATAAAATGAGGTCATCTATAATAGTAATGGGGGCTATGATTGGACGATTAGATTATATGAAAATAGGTCATCCTGGAGGGTGCAAAATAGGGAAAAGACCAATAGATTTACATTTAGAAGGTCTTAGAAAACTTGGTGTTGAAATAACAGAAAGTGAAGGATTTATACATTGTAATAAAAAAGAATTAAAGGGATCTACAATAGTTTTGGATTTTCCTTCAGTTGGAGCTACTGAAAATATAATGTTAGCATCAGTAAAAGCAAATGGAATAACTAAAATAATAAATCCTGCAAAAGAACCTGAAATAGAGGATTTAGCTAATTTTTTAAATAAAATGGGGGCAAAAATTAGTGGAGCGGGAACTAATTTAATTAAGATTGAAGGAGTAAAAAAATTAAATAAAGTAGAACATACAGTAATACCAGATAGAATAGCAATAGGCACTTATATGGTAGCGAGTGCTATGACTGGTGGCAAGTTAGAAGTTAAAAATGTTATCCATTCTCATATGGACCCTGTATATAAAGTTTTTTCTTGTTGTGGATGTGATATCAAGTATTTAGATAATAAGGTTATTTTATTACCAACAAGAAAAATAAAATCAATGGAATTAGTTAAAACTTTACCTTATCCAGGATTTCCAACAGATATGCAATCTCAAATTATGGCTTTAATGAGTATATCAGATGGTGAAACTATATTTAATGAGACTATATTTGAAAATAGATTTATGCACGTTAAAGAACTAATAAAAATGGGGGCTAATATAGAAATAATAGATAAGAATACTTGTTTAGTAAAAGGTGTTGAAAAACTTTATGGAAATAATGTTGTATCTTCGGATTTAAGGGGAGGAGCTAGCCTTGTTTTAGCAGGATTAGTAGCAGAAGGTGAAACTGAGATATCTAATATTTATCATATTGAAAGAGGATATGAAAAGTTTGAATACGTTTTAAGAAGTCTAGGAGCTAATATAAAAAAAGAACTTTAATGATTATAAAAATATTTTTGTAGGGATATTAATGAAAAAATTGTATTTAATAAATATATTACTAATGAGGAGAGATTTGATTTGAAAAAGTTAAACGTTGGAGGAATAACTATAATTTTTAGCATTTTTTTGATATTTTCGATAGGAAGTTATTCAATACTAAAAAGTGACTTATTTAATAGCAAAAAAGTAGTTATAGTAGGAAATAATAGAATAACTGATGATGATATTTTAGATAAATTAGAAATAAGGGACGATAAAAATATATTTATGTATAAAATATCCGATATGGAAGAAAAAATAATAAAAAATCCTTATATAGAAAGTATTGAAATAAAAAGAAAATTACCAGATACTTTTAATATATCGGTAAAAGAAAAAGAAGTTTTCGGTTTATTAAAGTATGATGATAATTATTGTTATATGGATTCTAATGGCGAATTTATAGAGAGTATAAAAGATATTTCCGAAGAAGAAAATTCTGTATTGGTAGTTGACATTAAATATGATATAATAAAGGGTAAACTTGAATTTATTGATGAGGAAAGTAAAAAAAAATTGCTTTATTTGATTGAATGTATAAAAGATGAAAGTTTAAATAAAAAAATAAAAAAAATAGATTTAACTGATGAATATTTAGTAAAAATTCAAACTATAGATGATATAGAAATACTGTTAAATAAAGATAATTTAGGATATGATATCAGTAGAATTAGTTCTATTTTAGTAGATTTACAAAGCAGTAACAAAAAAGGTGGTACGTTAGATTTATCCAAAGGAACTTATGCTATTTACAAATCATAAATAAAATTTAGATATTTTCTAACAAAAAGTTATAAAAAAGCTTGAAAAATAGTGCTAAGTAAAAGTAAAATAATATAGAACGAATATTTGTTGTATATGACAATTTATATATTATTATTACAAAAATAATATTAAAAAAGGGAAAAAACTTTTTTCGTGGAATAATTAATAGATGATAATAAAATGATAAATACCATAAAAGAATGTCTTTTTTTGGTTCAAATACATTTAGATAAAACACAAATAAGGAGGGTTACATAATGTTTGATTTTGATATAGAAAATGACAGTTTTGCTAAAATTAAGGTAATTGGTGCTGGTGGCGGAGGAAACAATGCTGTTAATAGAATGATAGAAGCTCAATTAAAAGGCGTTGAGTTTATAGCAGTTAATACAGATAAACAAGCATTACACATATCAAAAGCTGAGCACAAAATCCAAATAGGAGAAAAGCTAACTAGAGGATTAGGTGCAGGTGCTAATCCTGATGTTGGAAAAAGAGCAGCAGAAGAAAGTAAAGATGAAATAATAAAAGTTTTACAAGGTGCAGATATGGTTTTTGTTACTGCTGGAATGGGTGGAGGAACAGGAACTGGTGCTGCTCCAGTTATAGCTCAACTTGCAAAGGAAATGGGAATATTAACGGTTGGTGTTGTTACTAAGCCTTTCATATTTGAAGGTAAAGTTAGAATGAAGAATGCTGAAAATGGTATAATAGAACTTAAATCTAAAGTTGATACTTTAATAACTATACCAAATGAAAGATTACTTCAAATCGTTCAAAGAAATACTAGTATGACAGAAGCTTTCTCGATAGCTGATGATGTTTTAAAACAAGGTATTCAATCTATATCAGACCTTATAGCAGTACCAGGTCTTATAAACTTAGACTTTGCAGACGTTACTTCTGTAATGAAAGAAAAAGGTATGGCTCATATGGGTATAGGTAATGCTAGTGGAGAAAATAGAGCAATAGAAGCTGCCAAAGAAGCTATACAATCGCCACTTCTTGAAACTTCTATAAAAGGAGCTAAAGGAGTTTTACTTAACGTAACTGGTGGAGGAAACTTAGGATTACTAGAAATAAATGAAGCATCTACATTAGTTCAAGAATCTTGTGACCCAGAAGCTAATATAATATTTGGGGCATCTATAAGACCAGAACTAGAAGAAGAAATAAGAATAACTGTAATTGCTACGGGATTTGATGAAAATCAAAAGAATGAGATTGTTATTGAACAAAAGCCAGTTATAAAACAACAAAAAGTAGAAACTGTTAAACCAAAAGAAGAAGTTGTTGAAGTAAAAGAAGAAGTAAAAAGAAACGACCCAATAGAAGACGATATGGAAATACCAACATTCTTAAGAAGAAGAAGATAGAATTTTTTGGAAGAAACCTTTATAGGTTTCTTTTTTTGTAAAAAATACTTTTATCAATAAATTATAACAAATAAAAATGGATAAAAATATTGAATTAGTAAATAAAAAACTGAAAAATAATATTTTCTGTAAATTTATATTATAAAATTATTAGTTATTTATTATAAAAAATGACATAAAAAATTTTTTTATATATGTATAATAAGTATAAAAGAAGGGGGAGTTTTAATGTATATAGAGTATTACATTATAGAAAACTTGCTCATAAATTATATATTAATAACTTGCACATCTGCTATTTCAAAAAGATACACTCCTTTTAGTAAAAAATTAATAGGTTCTATAATAGGTTCTATATATTCAGTTTTATATATTTTCAAAGAATTTGAAATATTATTTACCATACCATTTAAAATACTTATAATGAGCGCAATAATACTAATAGTTTTTGGATATAGAAATATTAGAGATTACATAAAGATATCTATAATATTTTATTTGGTGAATGGATTTATATCTGGAAGTACGTTTTTTATAATATATTTAACTGGAATTAAACATAGCAAAATATCTTTTATAATAATATGTGTTTATATAAGTTGTGAACTTTTAAAATATATTTATAAAGATATAAAAATGATTAGATATATGGAAACTATGAAAAAAAATATAAAAGTGAGTTTATGTGGGGACATTTTTGAGTGTGTTTGTTTAGTAGATAGTGGAAATTTATTAAAAGACCCTATAAGTAATGACGATGTTGTAATACTTAGTGCAAAAAAATTAAATAATTTAGGACTTGATATTGATACAAATAATATAAATAAATCTTTGGAATTGCTTGATAAAAGGTATTTAAATAGAGTTAGAATAATACCTTATAAAAATATATCAAATAGTAATATGATACTTGGTTTAAAAGCAGATTATATTCAAATTGGGGAAAATAAAATAAGTAATATAGTTTTAGGTATAACTAATTTTGATGAAAATGAGTATGATGCTATTTTAAGTCCAAGTATACTGCAATAAGGGGGATAATATGGTTATAAAAAAACTTATGAACAAAGTGATACTATTATTAATAAAACTTAAAATAATATCACCGAAAGGAGTTTATTATATGGGAGGAAGTAATGTATTACCACCTCCTTTAACTCAAAAAGAGGAAGTTGAACTTCTAAAAAGATTAGAAAATGATGAAAGTATAAAACAGACACTTATAGAAAGAAATTTAAGACTTGTAGTTTACATATCTAGAAAGTTTGAAAACACAGGAATTGACATAGAGGATTTAATATCAATAGGTACTATTGGACTTATAAAAGCTGTAAATACTTTTAATTTAAGTAAAAATATAAAACTTGCAACTTATGCATCAAGATGTATTGAAAATGAAATTTTGATGTATCTTAGAAAAAATAGTAGAAAAAAAGCAGAAGTTTCATTTGATGAACCTTTAAACGTTGATTTAGACGGTAATGAGCTTTTACTTTCTGATATTTTAGGAACTGATAATGATGAAATATATAAAGTTATAGAAGAAGAAATAGATAGAGATTTGTTGGTTATGGCACTTGATAGTTTATCAGATAGAGAAAAACAAATTATGGAACTAAGATTTGCTCTAAAAACTAAAGGTCAGGAAAAAACTCAAAAAGAAGTAGCTACTATGCTTGGAATATCTCAGTCATATATATCAAGACTTGAGAAAAAAATAATATCAAGATTAAAAAGAGAAATAAAAAAGTTTGTATAAAAAAATTTCTTAAAAGTATAAAAATATATTATATGTAAATAATCCCATATAAATAAAACTTTTAAGAGAGGACTGAAAAGTATGCAAATTAATAAAGTTGAAATCTGTGGAGTTAATACATCTGAACTTCCGGTTATAAAAAATAGTGAAATGACTGAACTTCTTTTGAAAATAAAATCGGGAGACGAAGATGCTAGACAACAGTTTGTTAGAGGAAATTTAAGGCTTGTTTTAAGTATCATACAAAAGTTTAATAATAGGGGTGAAAATATAGATGACCTATTTCAAATAGGGTGTATAGGACTTATAAAAGCTATTGATAATTTTGATTTAAGTCAAAATGTAAGATTTTCAACTTATGCAGTTCCTATGATTATAGGAGAAATAAGAAGATACTTAAGAGATAATAATCCTATAAGGGTTAGTAGGTCCTTAAAAGATATTGCATATAAAGCCTTGCAAGTAAGAGAAAGATTAGTTAGAAATAATTCAAAAGAACCGACAGTAGGAGAAATTGCAAGAGAATTAGAACTTCCTCTTGAAGATGTTGTTATGGCTCTTGATGCGATACAAGACCCTGTATCTTTATTTGACCCTGTATATCAAGATAATGGAGATGCGATATTTGTAATGGATCAAGTGCAAGACAAAAAAGATACTGATGAAAATTGGTTACAAGAAATTACTTTAAAAGAAGCTATAAAAAAATTAAATGCAAGAGAAAGATTAGTACTTGATTTAAGATTTTATAAGGGAAGGACTCAAATTGAGGTGGCTGATGAAATAGGTATATCTCAGGCGCAGGTATCTAGAATAGAGAAAAATGCCCTAAAGAATATGAAAAAACATATATAAATGGCCATTAAGGTCATTTTTTTTTGTTAAATTACATATTTATTATAGTAAATTTTATAGTTGGAGGGTTATTATGTTAAGGATTTCTGATATAATGGAAAAAGAAATAATAAATGTTAAAAATGGAAAGAGATTGGGATTTATAACAGATATAAATATAGATATGAATGAAGGAAAAGTTATTTCGTTTAATATAACTGGAAATGATGGGAGAGGATTTTTTTATAGAGGAAACGATGGACAAGTAATACTTTGGAATGATATATTAAAAATAGGGTGCGATACAATAATAGTAAACATAGGCTCAGAAATGAATATAGATGATTTTAGATAGGAGATAATTTAATGCAGTGTCCTTATTGTAATTATAAAGAGTCAAAAGTTATAGACTCAAGACATACAGACCAACATTCTATAAGAAGAAGACGAGAATGCGAAGAGTGTAAAAAAAGATTTACGACTTACGAAAAAATAGAAACTACTCCTGTAATAGTTATAAAAAAGGATAACAGTAGAGAATATTTTGATATTAATAAATTAAAAAATGGAATATTAAAATCTTGTGAAAAAAGACCTGTTTCAATAGAGGATATAGAAAATATAATTTCTTATGTAGAAAATGAAATAAATAAAAGTCTTCAAAGTGAAATAGAGACTAAAATAATAGGCGAACTAGTCATGGAAAAATTAAAAAATATAGATGAAGTATCTTACATAAGATTTGCATCTGTTTATAGACAATTTAAAGATATAAATACTTTTGCAAATGAACTTAATACACTTATTGAAAAGGAAAAACAAGATGAATAATTTTATAAGAATAAATGATATAGACTGTGATTTTACAAATTTTATAATAACTACTAAAAATGTTGATTCAAAATCAAGAGAAGATATGAAAAAAGTTTGTGATGAAGCTGGTTTGAATTTTGATAATTTAACTAGTAATATACAAACTCATTCTGATATGGTAAATGTTATTTATAAAGAAAATATTTCAAAAAAAGTAGAATCAGATGCATTAATAACTAACTTAGAAAACGTTCCTTTGTTAGTTTTTACTGCTGATTGTGTTCCGATAGGTATTATTGATAAATCAAAGAAAGTGATAGGTGTTGTTCACGCTGGTTGGAAAGGGACTTATAATGAAATAGTAAAAAATACTATACATAAAATGATTGAAGTTTATGGTTGTAATACAGATGACTTAATTTGTGTCATAGGTCCTTCAATAGGTAAATGTTGTTATGAAGTTTCAAATGAACTAGCTATTAAATTTGAAGAAAGATTTGGTGAAGGATTTTATAATTTAAAAGATGAGAAATATTATCTAGATTTATGGAAAATAAATGAATACATAATAAAATCTACGAAAGTTAGTAATATAATAAATTTAAATTTATGTACTAGTTGTAATTCTAAGTTATTTCATTCCTATCGAAAAGATAATAAAACTGATAAAAGGATAGGTATGATAATTCAGATAAATAAAGGGGAATAAACTAATGACAAAAGTTTTAATAGTAGATGATGAAATACATATAGTGGAACTTTTAAAGTTTAATTTAGAAGTATCGGGTTATGAAGTTGATTTTGCGTATGATGGATTAGATGGTTTTGTTAAGATGAAGGAAAATGATTATGATTTAATTTTGCTTGATTGGATGTTGCCGAGTATTAGTGGAATAGATATGTTAAGGAAAATAAGAAATGATGCAACTTTATCTAAAAAACCTGTAATAATGATTACTGCTAAGAATATGGAAATGGATAAAATTGAAGGATTAGAGGTTGGAGCAGATGATTATATTACAAAACCTTTTAGTGTTAAAGAATTATTAGCTAGAATAACGTCTATTTTAAGAAGGTATAATATAAGTGAAATTCAAACTAACAATGTATTAAAAACAGGAAATTTATCTATTGATTTGAGTAAGTACGAAGTATATATAGGTGATGAAAAAATAGAACTTACATTAAAAGAATTTGAACTTCTTAGACTATTAGTTGAAAATAAAGGTAAAGTTTTATCAAGAAATATTCTTTTAGATAAAGTATGGGGATATGAATATTATGGAGAAAGTAGAACTGTTGACGTTCATATTAGATATTTAAGAAAAAAATTAGAAGGAAATAGCTCATCTGAAAAATACATAAAAACTATAAGAGGTGTTGGATATAAGATAGATTAAATTCTATCTTATTTAATATTATGAAAGAAATATATTTATATCAATTTCTAACATTATTGTCGATTGTTGTTTCCATAATAAGTGTAAGATATTCATTGAGCTTGAAACAATATCTAAAAGAATTTACTAACGTTTCAAAAAAAATAAGCAAAAAAGAGTTTGAAACAAGGCTTGATATATACCCTAAAGGTGAAATTTCTGAACTTACTAAAAATTTTAATGAAATGATAGATATAATGCATAATACTATAACTGAAGTTGAGAATAATAAATTACAGATGGAATCTATATTAAAAAGTATTTCGCACGGTATCTTGGCAATAGATATAAATTCAAATATTATGCTTATAAATTCTAAGGCAAAAAGAATGCTAAAGTGTGAAAAAAATGAAAATATAGAAGGTAGCAGTATAAATAAATCGATAAAAGAACCAAATATACTAAAAGAAATAACGCCTTTTATAGGATATAAAAAAAGTATATCAAAAGAAGTGAAAATAAATGACGATAACGTATTTTTAATAAGCATAGACCCGATATATTTCCAAGACAATAATATAATAATAGGTTCTATAATTAATATAAAAAATATAACTCAAAGAGTTAGACTAGAAAATATGAGAAGTGATTTTGTGGCTAATGTAACACACGAACTAAAAACGCCAATCACTTCTATAAGTGGATTCGTCGAAACTTTAAGGTTAAATGAAAATTTAGATACAAGCACTAGAAATAGATTTTTAGCAATAATAGAAAGCGAATCAGATAGATTAAAAAGACTTATTGACGATATATTATTTTTATCATTTATAGAAAATAGAGAAGATATCTCAAAAGATAAAATAAAAATATATGATGTTTTCATAGAAGTTTATGATATGATGAATTATTTAGCTAAGCAAAAGGATATAAAATTACATTATGAAATAAAAGACGATATAATTTTAAACGCTAATAGAGATTATATAAAACAACTTTTTATAAATATAATAGAAAATTCTATAAAATATACTCCAAAAGAAAAATCAATTTTTATTACAATAAAAAATGAAAATAATAAATTTATTTTTGAAGTTAAAGATGAAGGAATAGGAATACCTAAAGAAGATATAAACAGGATTTTTGAGAGATTTTATAGAGTGGATAAAGCAAGAAGTACCGAAGTTGGAGGAACTGGTTTAGGTCTTGCTATAACAAAACATATAGTAAAAAAATTGGGTGGTAGTATAAAAGTTTACAGCGATTTAGGAATAGGAAGTACTTTTATAGTAACTTTGCCTGTAAAAAAATAAAAATTTCCCTTTTAGGGGAATTTTTTTTATTTTCTGCATAAACTATTTATACTTTAAAAAGGAGGATAACAAATGGAAAAGAGTTTATTAACAGAAGAATTATTTAGAAGGTCTTTTATTGTAGCTATGTTAGTAGGTATAATTTGTAGAATTATGGTTTTAAGAATGAGTGAAAAACAATACCCTTCAAAACCACAGGATTATATAGAACAGCTGATAGTATCAGGTCTTTCGTCTTCTTTGGGTGCAGTAGCATTTCCTGCATTGTTAGACAAGGAATTTTCGGCACTTACTTTTTTTGCTATTGCTATTCAGCAGTTTCAAGGATTATCTAAGCAAGAAAGAACTACAATAGAAAACATCGATAAAGCGGAATTAGTTCCAAAAGGTGTTGGATATATAGAAGACATATGTTCTACTTATGAAAGTAGAAGTTATATTAGTTTACTTTCATCTTTAGTTGCATCAGTTTGTTTTATAAGAGGTTATAAAATACATAATCTAGGATATATAGGAGCAACAATATTGGCAGTAATCGGTGGAATAATAGTTGGTCTTATATTTAGAAGATATTTAAGAAGATATAGTGTGGGAGATTTTGCAGAAGTTGTACCCGCAAATATAAATTTTGATGGGCCTATATTAAAAGTTAATGATATATATATAGAAAATATCGGTCTTAAAGATACTAGAAAAAGATATATTGATAAAGGATTAGCTATTGAAATAAAGCCGAGTAATATGTTTTCTTTTGGAGTAATATCAGATGAATCTCAAAGACAAGCCATACTTCACAATATATTTATAAATCTTGGTATAGATAAAGATGTTGATGAGAAAGATATATTATCGGTATCTAGAGTAGATTTGGAAAAAAGAACTGTTGTAATTCCTTATATACCTCTTATTAAAGATATGGATGAGTTAATAAGAGTTGTAAAAAGTACTCCTATTACTGAGTATGCAAAAGGAAAACAGAGCGCTTATCAAAAATAAAGGAGGAAAATATGGACAAAATATTTCTAATTGGAATATTAGTTGGAATTATATCTAGGGGTATTATGTTAAATACTGATAGAAATCAGTATCCAACGAAACCTAATGATTTGCTTAATCAGTTTATATTAGCTTTTGTTGCATCTTCGTTAGGAGCTTTATTAGTACCTGCACTTATAGAACGTTCGTATACATCTATAACGTTTTTATCATTAGCAGCAGAGCAGTTTAGACAAGTAAGAGAACATATGAGAACTTCTCTTCAAAATATGGAGGATAGTCAGCTTGTAAAAAGAGGGGATGCTTTTATCGAAGAAATTGCAAGAACTTATGAAGTTAGAAATTACATGTGTATAATATCATCGTTCGTAACTGTTGGAATTTTTTATTTAATAACTAGAGAGTTAAAAATAGGTGAGAATATGAGTATCGCAATAAGTACTGCGATAGGTATTTTACTTAGCTTAGTAATGAAAAAACTTTTGAGAAGAAGACAATTATCAGAAATAGCTGATGTTAATATAGTAGATATTAGTTTTGTTAATAATAGTATAATGAAAGTTGGAAGTTTACAAGGAATAACTAACGTCGGATTAGAAAGTGATAGACAAAGATATCTAGAAAAAGGTATAGGTATAGAAATAATACCTAAAAATGGTAGTTATGAATATGCAGGAGCTATTTTAGACCCTGGACAAAGACAAGCTATAATATATAATCTTTATTCAAGACTTGGGATATATAGAGAAAACTATGAAATAGCATTTTATCCTCTTCCAAGAAGAAATCCTGAAAATGAAAGTTTAGTTATTGCATATATTCCAATAGAAAAAGACGTAGAAAAAGTCTTAGATGCAGTTAATTCTGCACCAGTACTTTCTACATCAAAAGGTAGAAATTTATCTTTAGCAAAATATAAAATAAATAAGAAAGGAACTGTGTAATATGAGTATTAATGTGGGATTAACAGAATATACCATTGCTATTATAACTATGGATAAAGAAGTTAAAAATTGTGGTTGCCCAATATTTTATGTAAAAGATAATAATGAACTACAACAAAAAGCACTTCTTATGTCTAAAAGTGTAGGTGGTATGGTTCACGAGATGACAGAAGAAACTCTTATAATAGTTAAACATTAATGAACTCTTTTTGAGTTCATTTTTAGATTTTGATAATCTTGACGATATCAACAAAATCGTGTTATCATTATTTGAAAATTTATAGTTTGAAAAGTGGTGATACAGGCAGATATTAACTTTCAAAAAAGTAATAATATAAATAAGAAAAATACATAAAAACAGTATAAAAATTATATTATGGATATAGAAATTATTCATTATACAAATGATGACGATAACTTTGTTAACAAAATACTAAAATAGGAAAGGAATAATTATGAGTGATAATAGACCTATAGTAGCAGTAGTTGGAAGACCTAATGTTGGTAAGAGTACACTTTTTAATAAATTAGCAGGAAAAAGAATATCAATAGTAGAAGATACGCCGGGAGTAACTAGAGATAGAATTTTTACTGAAGTAGAATGGTTAAATAAATATTTTACTTTAATTGATACTGGAGGTATAGAACCTGATAATGGAGATATAATATTATCTCAAATGAGAAATCAAGCTATGCTTGCTATGGATATGGCACACGTTATACTTTTTGTTGTTGATGGTAAAACAGGTCTTACATCTGCTGATAAAGAAGTTGCGCAAATCCTTAGAAAAACTAAAAAACCAGTAATATTAGTAGTTAATAAAATAGACAGTCAAAAACAATTTGACGATATTTATGATTTTTATGAATTAGGACTTGGAACACCATATGCTATATCTAGTGCTAATAGCATGGGGCTTGGAGATTTACTTGATGAAGTAGTATCAAACTTCCCAGAAGGGCTAAATACAGAATATGATGAGGATATAATAAGAGTAGCTATAACTGGTAAACCTAATGCAGGAAAAAGTTCAATACTTAATAATATATTAGGAGAAGATAGAGTTATAGTATCTCCTATTGCAGGAACTACAAGAGATGCAATAGATACATATTTAGAAAGAAATGGACAGAAATTTCTTCTTATAGATACGGCAGGTATTAGAAGAAAAAGTAAAATTTATGAAACTGTCGAAAAATATAGTGTTATAAGGTCTATGGCGGCAGTAGATAGAGCAGATGTTGTACTTATAGTTATAGATGCACTAGAGGGAATAACAGAGCAAGATACTAAAGTTGCAGGTATCGCACACGATGAAGGAAAAGCTTGTATATTTGTTATTAATAAGTGGGATTTACTAGAAAAAGATAATCATACTTTAGGAAATTATACTAAAGAGATAAAAGAAAAATTCCCTTTTATGATGTATGCACCAGCACTTTTCGTTTCTGCTAAAACTAATCAAAGAATGAGTAAAATTCTTGAAACTGTTGAAATGGTAGCAAATGAACATTCAAAGAGAGTTTCAACTTCTATGCTTAACGATGTTATAGGTGAAGCTGTTATGCTTAATCAACCACCTTCTGATAAAGGTAAAAGACTTAAGATTTATTATGGTTCACAAACTGGTGTTAAACCACCTAAATTTACTTTATTTATAAATGATAAGGAATTAACTCATTTTTCATATCAAAGATATCTTGAAAATAAGATAAGAGAAAACTTTGGATTTGAAGGAACTCCTGTACGATTCGAATATAAAGAAAAAAATAGAAAGTAATAAAACTTAGGGGGATTTTAATGTTTTTTTATTTTGTAATTATTTTAGTATCTTATCTTTTAGGTAGTATATCTACATCTTATATAATAACTAAAAAAATAAGTGGAGTTGATATAAGAACACAAGGTTCTGGTAATGCAGGTTCTACTAATGTACTTAGAACTTTAGGTAAAAAAGCAGGTATAATGACTTTCGTTGGAGATTTTTTGAAAGGCTCTTTAGCAGTTTTTATATCTAATATAATATCAAAATATACTTTAATAGATACTCAAATAGCGGGATATTTAGCAGCAGTATCTGTTGTTTTAGGACATAATTATCCAGTATTTTTGGGATTTAGGGGAGGAAAGGGAGTTGCCACTTCTTTAGGTTCTATGATATGTATGAACCCAATAGCAGCACTTTCTTGTCTTTTGGTTTTTATTATAGTAGTTGGATTTACTAAATATATTTCGCTTGGTTCTATACTTGGTATAGCTACAGGTCCTATAATAATGATATTAAAAGGAAATAAAGCGGGGTTTTTTGCAACACTATTTTTATTTTTATTATCAGTTTATGGTCATAGAGCAAATATAAAAAGGCTATTAAATGGAACAGAAAGAAAACTAGGAGAAAAAAAGTAGATTTTTAGAAATGGGTGGTGTTTTACTTGGAGAAAGTTTGTGTATTAGGTGCAGGAAGTTGGGGAAGCGCCCTAGCTTTAGTTTTAGCAAGTAAAGAATATGACGTTAGTTTATGGACTTTAAGCGAAAGTCAATGCAAGGAAATAAATGAAAAATCAACTAATGAGAACTATTTAAAGAATATAGTATTTCCTAAGAATATAGTTTGTACTACTTCTTTAGAAGAAGCTATAAAAGATAGTTCGGTAGTAGTTTTAGCTATACCTTCTCAAGCGATAAGAAATATATGTAAGAATATAAGACCATTTTTAAGTGAAAATCAGATATTAGTTAATGTAGCTAAAGGTTTGGAAAAAGAAACTGGCCTTAGATTGTCTGAGGTTTGTTATGAAGAACTACCAAACAATCCGTTTGTAGTATTATCTGGACCTTCTCATGCAGAGGAGGTAGCAAAATATATTCCAACTACTTTAGTAGCATCATCTAAAGATTTTGAGGTATCAAAAAAAATACAAGATATGTTTATGACATCAAAACTTAGAGTATATACTAATAAAGATATAGTAGGTGTAGAACTTGGAGGAGCACTTAAAAACATAATAGCATTTGGTGCAGGAGTTTGTGATGGTATAGGTCTTGGAGATAATTCAAAGGCAGCTCTTATAACTAGAGGTATAAGAGAAATATCAAGACTTGGAATTGCTATGGGTGCAAATGAAAATACTTTTTCTGGTCTTTCTGGTATAGGTGATTTAATAGTTACTTGTACTAGTGTTCATAGTAGAAATAGAAAAGCAGGTCTTTTAATTGGACAAGGAAAAATGCTAGATGAAACATTAGAGGAAGTAAAAATGGTAGTTGAAGGTATAGTAGCTACTGAAGTAGCTTATAAGGTATCTAAAAAACTTAATGTAGATATGCCTATAACTACTGCCATATATAGGGTACTTTACGAGAATCTAGATGTAAAAGAAGTTATAGATGAACTTATGAAAAGAGAAAAAACTGACGAAACTGAAATTCTAAGTTAAATATATAAAAAGGATGTAGACGAAGTAAACTGGTTTACATCCTTTTTTATGAAATTATATAAATTTTATTAATATAGGAACTAGTATAACAGTTATAATTCCACATATACCTATAGAAAGACTACTCATAGCACCTTCAACTTCACCCATTTCTATTGCCTTTGATGTTCCAACTGCGTGAGATGATATTCCAAGTCCTATCCCTTTTGCTATTTTATTTTCTATTTTCCCGATTTTAAAAACTATAGGTGCAATTATTGAACCAACTATTCCAGTTAAGATAATGCACATTATGGTTATAGATTCTATTCCATTTAAAGAATTTACTAAAGAAACACCCATTGGTGTTGTTATTGATTTTGGTATTATAGAATTTAATATTATATCATCCGCTTTCATAATCTTACACATAATAAAAACACTAAAAAAAGAAATTAATACACCAGTTATTATACCTACTAAAATAGCTACTATATGTTTTTTTAATAAATCGAATTGTTTATAAAGTGGAACTGCTAAAACTATTGTTATTGGGCTTAAAAAGTAATTTATTGCATCTGCACCTATTTTATAATTTTTATAGTCTATATCAAAAATTAATAGAAATAATATTATTGAAAAAATTGTTATTAAAAGAGGATTTAATAATGGATTTTTTATTTTTTTGCTTAAACTAGTACTAAAACAAAAAAATAAAACAGATATTACTATTCCGAATATAGGAGTTTGAAAAACATTATACATTTTTTATTTTCCTTTCTTTATTTTCTTTCTTAGTTATAACATTTTGAACAACTAAAGATGTCGTATACATAACGATGAATGTTGATACGAAAATAACCACTAAAAAAAGAAATAAATTATCTTTTATTATTTCTAATGAGTTTATAAGCGATACTCCTGCAGGGACAAAGAAAAATGCTATATTATCTAAGAAAAAATTACTAACTTCTTCTATTTGGTTTAACCTTATTATTTTAAATTGAAGTGCTAGAAATAATAAAATCATTCCGATTATACTTCCAGGAATAGATAACATATCTTTTATAAAGTAACTCATATACTCTCCTAATGACCAAATGACTAAAATTATAGATAATTGTTTTAATATTTTCAAATCGAGTCCTCCATTAATTTTTTTTAATAAAATTATTTTAACATAATTAATAATGTATAGATAAAAATTATAATGCTTGATAAAATAAAAGTCAAATGTCATTAAAATTAATAATACTGCAAAAAACTTATTATAGAGTAATAGGAGTGTCAAAGATGAATAAAAATATTCTTTTGTTTGATGGAGCTATGGGCACAATGCTATTAAAAAATGTAATTAAAAACAATGAAAGTTGTGAAATTTTTGGGTTTAATAACAAAGAAATAGTACTAGATATTCATAAAAGTTATTTAGAGGCAGGATGCGATATAATTACTACAAATACACTTTTAGCAAATAGATTTTATTTAAAAGATACTGGATATTCAGTAGAAGAAATAATAAAAAATTCTATTAATATTGCAAA
The DNA here is from genome assembly GCA_017889265.1 of Romboutsia sp. Taxonomy (GTDB): domain Bacteria; phylum Bacillota; class Clostridia; order Peptostreptococcales; family Peptostreptococcaceae; genus JAGHEK01. The sequence continues at coordinate 32,769 of JAGHEK010000056.1, forward strand.
AGAGGCTATAAAAGGTTATGAAAATAAATTTATAGCTTTGGACGTTGGACCAATACCTATGATTGAAAATAATTTAAGTTATGATGAGACTTATGAAATTTTTAAAGAAGTAGCTATTTTAGGTGAAAAATACGGGGTTGATTTCATATATCTTGAAACTATGATGGAAATAGAACAAGTAAAAATAGCAGTAAAAGCTTGTAGAGAAAATACAAATCTACCTATTTTTTGTTCTATGCCTTTTTACGAGCAAAAAGCTGTTGATGAAAATAGTATAGAAAAAATAATCGATGAGATAAATAAATTAGATATAGAAGCTTTTGGAGTGAACTGTTCTTTTTTGAATGAAGGATTAGATGTGGTTGTAGAAAAGATACTTAGATTGTCTAATAAAAAG
>JAGHEK010000057.1 GCA_017889265.1 Romboutsia sp.
AGCCAGGATCAAACTCTCAATTTAAAGTTTAATTTCTAACTCAGATATTTCGAATATCTGGCTTGGTTATCTTTTATCTACTGTTTAATTTTCAAAGTTCACTGTGTTGCTTTAATTATATTATCATCAATACTTTTTATTGTCAACACTTTTTTAAAATTTATTTTTATACTTGTCCGTTTCTTAAGGACAAGTAATAATATACCACTATAAACTTATAAAGTCAACATATTTTTTCAAAAAAATAATCCATATACTTTAGGTATTTGGATTATCATTTAAAAATTCACTAAAATACTGCTGAATTCCAACGTATATAGACCAAGCTATTTTATCTTGATATTCAGTTTTAGTTAATAAATCAGCCTCTTTTTTATTAGATAAAAAACCACACTCTATTAAAACAGAAGGTATTTCATTTTCTTTTAATAAATATAAATCATTAGAAGATTTTATTTTTCTATTATTAGTATTATCTACTACCCTTTTTAACTCTGTTTGTATGTAGTTTGCCATTTTCTTTGAATTTTCATCACCTTCTGGATAAAAAGTTTGTGCTCCATAATACTTTTCTTGTTCAAACTTGTTCAAATGTATAGATATAAACATATCAGCATCACTTTCTTTTATAATCTTTTTTCTATTTTTTAGATTTTCATTATATTTTTCTCTAGTAGTCTTACCTTCTCCTTCTTCATACAAACTAACATCTTCTTCCCTTGTTAAAAAAACTATCGCTCCGCTTGATTCTAAAAGTTCTTTAAGTTTAAGAGTAATCTGTAAATTTATATCTTTTTCTAATATACTTTCATCATCGCTTAAAGAACCTGGGTCTATTCCTCCATGACCAGCATCCAAAATAATAACTTTATTCATAACAGGTAAATATTTTATAACATTTTTAGTCTCTTGATTTATTTCAAATATAAAAAAACTTGATAATAAAGATACAATAAAAACAAAAATTATGTACTTAAAATAATTCTTCAAATAATCACCCTATATATTTCTATTAAAAAAGACCTTGGAATATTCCAAAGTCTTTTGAAAAATATAGAATTATCTCTTTGAGAATTGAGGAGCTCTTCTCGCTGCCTTTAATCCATATTTCTTTCTTTCCTTCATTCTAGCATCTCTAGTTAAGAATCCTTCTTTCTTTAAAGGACCTCTTAATTCTTCATCAGCTTTTAATAAAGCTCTAGATATACCGTGTCTTACAGCGCCAGCTTGTCCAGTGAATCCTCCACCTTCAACTTTTACTATAACATCGTACTTGTTTTCGTTGTTAGTTAAAACTAATGGTTGCTTTACATCTCTTATTAATGTTTCATAGTTGAAATATTCAGCAACATCTCTTCCATTTATTATTATATTTCCTTCACCTGCAACTAATCTAACTCTAGCAACAGCGTGCTTTCTTCTTCCTGTTCCATAATATTGAACCTTAGCCATGATAAATCCTCCTTTCACCCTTGATTATTATTTAAAGTTTAAAACTTCTGGATTTTGAGCTGCATGATCATGGTTTGGTCCTGCAAATACTCTTAATCTAGTCATCATTCTTTTTCTTAATTTATTCTTACATAACATACCACTTACAGCATGTGATATAACTTCTTCAGGCTTTTTAGCCATCATTTCTCTATAAGTTATCTCTTTTAATCCACCAACATAACCTGTATGATATCTGTATAATTTTTGATCTAATTTCTTTCCTGTTAAAACTACCTTTTCTGCATTTACTACTACTACGAAATCTCCACCATCAACATGAGGAGTAAATGTAACCTTGTGCTTTCCTCTTAATACTGTCGCTATTTCTGTTGCTAAACGACCTAATGTTTTTCCTTCAGCGTCAACAATGTACCATTTTCTTTGTACATCAGCTGGCTTAGCTATATAACTTTTCATAATGTCCCTCCTTAACTTTTTTCAAAAATTTTACCGTTTATGTCAAGTCCGGGGCAAGTGGACTTATTAACACACTCTAATTTATTTTAATACATCACTTAGTAAGTGTCAAGCTAATAATAAACTTTTTTAAGAAATAGTCCATGTGCAGGAGCAGTATGTCCAGCCCTTTTTCTATCCTTTGAAGATATTATATCTTCAAGACTTTCATCTATTTTACCTCTGCCTATATCAACAAGTGTACCTACTATTATTCTAACCATATTATACAAAAATCCATTTCCAGTTATTTCAATAATAATTAAATCTTCTTCTGTTTTTATACTAATATCAGAAATCGTTCTAACAGTATCTAAAACACTAGAACCAGAACTCATAAACCCACAAAAATCATGTTCTCCAAGCAAAAACTTAGCTTCTTTTTTCATTTTTTCTATATCTAAATCATACTTAACTTGATAAGAAATATCTTTGTATATAGGGCTTCTATACTGGCTATGATATATCAAATATCTATAAGTCTTTCCTATTGCACTATATCTAGAATGAAAATTATCATCAACTTCAACACAATCTATTACAGATATATCTTTTGGTAATTTGGAATTAATAGCTAACGGAAGTTTACTCGCAGGTATATTTGAATTAATTAAAAAATTAGCAACTTGTCCAAAAGCATGAACTCCTGCATCAGTTCTTCCTGATCCAATTAACTTTACTTTTTCTTTTGTTATCTCATAAATTGCATTTTCTATATTACCTTGTATTCCTAAAGAATTAGGTTGTCTTTGCCATCCACAATAATTTTTTCCATTATACTGAATAGTTATCTTTAAATTTCTCATAAAACTCCTTAAATAAATCTGAAAACTAAAATAACAATAAAATAAATAACCAAAATCGATAAAGATATATAATCATTTTTAGTTATAATAGACTGTTTCATCTTAGTTCTATTTATTCCACCTCTATAACATCTAGCTTCCATAGCCATAGAAAGTTCATCTGCTCTTCTAAAAGCATTAATAAAAAGTGGTATAAGAAGTGGAACTAAATTTTTAACTCTATTTACTAAATTCTTACTCTCAAAATCAGCACCTCTAGACATTTGAGCCTTCATAATCTTATCAGTTTCTTCAAGTAAAGTTGGTATAAATCTAAGTGCTATAGTCATCATCATAGCAAGCTCATGTACTGGAAAACCAACCTTTCTAAGAGGGTTTAAAAGCCCTTCTATACCGTCTGTAAGTTCCATAGGTGAAGTAGTTAGAGTTAGCATAGAAGTACCAACTATTAAAAGAACTAATCTTATAGCCATAAAAATAGCTTGATTTAAACCTTCCTTTGTAATAGATAAAAATCCAAACGACCAAATCTCCTCACCTGGTAAGAAAAACATATTTATTATAAACGTAAATATAATTATAAATTTAAGTGGTTTTAACCCCTTCATTATAAAACTAAAAGGTATATTAGATAATTTGATTACAGATAATAAAAGCAGTAACACAAGAGAATAAACAAAAAACTTATTCACAATAAATAACGATATCATAAAAATAAAAGTACCTATAAGTTTTGTCTTAGCATCTAATTTATGAATAAAAGAATTTACAGGATAATATTGACCTACAGTTATATCTTTTAACATTTATTAATCCCTCTCATAACTCTTAATATTTCTTCTTTAGCTTCTTTGATAGTTAAAATATCATCTTTTATATCAAAACCTTTTTCTCTTAATTTAATAGCAAGTTCTAAAACTTGAGGAATATCAAGACCTATACTTTTTAATCTATCAGTATTACCTTTAAACACCTCTTTAGGAGTTCCCATAAACTCAATTTTTCCCTTGTTCATAACTATTATAGTATTAGCTATTTTTGCCATATCATCCATACTATGAGAAGATAAAATAATAGTCATATTGTTTTCTTTATGAAGTCTTTTTATAAGATTAAATATCTCATCTCTACCACCAGGGTCAAGACCTGCAGTTGGTTCATCTAAAATAAGCACTTCAGGATTCATAGCAATAACACCAGCTATTGCTACTCTTCTTTTTTGACCACCTGACAAATCAAAAGGAGATTTATCTTTATACTCTTCATAGTTAAGACCTACTGATTCCATAGATACCTTAACTCTATTTTTTATTTCATCTTCGTCCAAATCTAAATTACTAGGACCAAAAGCAATATCTTTTTCAATAGTTTCCTCAAAAAGTTGATATTCTGGATACTGAAAAACAACACCAACTCGTTTTCTAATATCAGTAAGATTAACTTCATTATTCGTTATATCAAAATCATTTATAAATATCTTTCCACTAGAAGGTTTTAAAAGCCCATTTAAATGTTGTATTAAAGTTGATTTACCTGATCCAGTATGACCTATAAGACCTACAAAATCACCATCTTTTATTTCAAAACTAATATCATCGAGCACCTTGCTAGAAAAAGGCATTTCTTCATTATATATATAAGTTAAATTACTCACCTTAATCGACATAATTCCATCACCATCTCATCTACAGTTAATATATTATTATTAACATCTAACCCTTCGTCTTTCAATAAGTTGCTAAGCTCCGTCATATAAGGAACATCAAGACCTATACTCTTTAGCATATCAATTTTAGAAAAAACTTCTCTTGGAGTACCATCTAGTATCTTTTTCCCTTTTTCCATAACTATTACTCTATCAGCTTCAACTGCTTCTTCCATAAAATGAGTTATATGTAAAATAGTTATTTTATCTTCTTTGTTTAACTTTTTTATAGCATTCATAACTTCTTTTCTACCGTGTGGGTCAAGCATAGCAGTCGCCTCATCAAATATTATACACTTTGGTTTCATAGCAATTAATCCTGCAATAGCTACTCTTTGTTTTTGCCCCCCTGATAATAAATGTGGTTGCTTGTCCTTAAATTCATACATACCAACACTTTTTAAAGCATCATCTACTCGTTTTCTTATCTCAGTTGGATTTATTCCTAGATTTTCTGGTCCAAATGCAACATCTTCTTCAACGACAGTAGCAACGATTTGGTTATCAGGATTTTGAAAAACCATTCCAGCTCTTTGTCTAATATCCCATAGATTTTTCTCATCTTTGGTATTTAAATTATCTATTAATATATCTCCACTAGTTGGAGTAAGTATAGCATTTAAATTCTTAGATAAAGTTGATTTACCAGAGCCATTATGACCTATTATAGCTACAAATTCACCTTGCTTTATGTCAAAACTCAAATCATCTATTGCCTTGAATTTTTCATCTTCATCAATAATATATTCAAAAGAAACATTTTGAACATTTATCATACCATTCATAATCATTACTCCTTATAAATTATCTAAAAATATATTACCATAAGAGTATGTATCAATAAATAATTAATTTAGGCAAAATAAAAAGGATTAGGTAAAATTCCTAATCCTTTAAAATATTATACTAATTCTATGAATGCCATTTCAGCAGCGTCCCCTCTTCTAGGACCTTTTTTGATTATTCTAGTGTAACCACCATTTCTTTCTGCATACTTTGGAGCTATATCAGTGAATAAGTTATTAACAACTGTTTCATCCATAACATAAGCTAAAACTTGTCTTCTAGCATGTAAGTCTCCTCTTTTAGCAAGAGTTATCATTTTTTCTGCCATTCTACGAGTTTCTTTAGCTCTAGTTACAGTAGTTTCTATTCTTCCGTTTTTTAGTAAATCAGTTACTAAGTTTCTTAACATAAGGTTTCTGTGAGAAGTCTCACGTCCTAACTTACGGTAATTAGCCATAGTATCCCTCCTTCGCTTTATTCTTCGCTTGGTTTAAGACCTAATCCAAGTTCTTCTAACTTCTGAATTACTTCTTCTAAAGATTTTTTCCCTAGATTTCTAACCTTCATCATATCGTCCTCAGACTTATTAGCTAATTCTTCAACTGTATTAATTCCCGCTCTCTTTAAACAGTTATAAGATCTAACAGATAAATCTAATTCCTCTATAGTCATCTCAAGAACTTTTTCTTTTTGGTCTTCTTCTTTTTCTACCATTATCTCAACATTGCTTATATGTTCTGTTAAGTCTATAAATAGATTTAAATGTTCAACTAAAACTTTAGACGCAAGAGATATTCCTTCTTGAGGATTTATACTTCCATTTGTCCAAACTTCTAGAGTTAATTTATCATAATCAGATTTTTGTCCTACTCTTGTATTCTCAACGTGATAGCTCACTTTTTCTACAGGAGTATATATTGAGTCTACTGGTAAAACACCTATTGGCATGTTATCAGTTTTGTTTTCTTCAGCAGAAACATAACCTCTACCTTTATCTATAAATATTTCCATATTAAGCTTTGCATTTTCATCTAGCGTTGCTATATGTAAATCTTTGCTTAATATTTCTACATCTGGAGGACATATTATGTCCGAACCTTTTATAGTACATGGTCCTTTTGCTTCTATCTTAAGCGTTCTACTTCCTTCACCATCAATAGTTGCTGATAATTCTTTTAATGATAATATTATTTCAGTAACATCTTCTTTTACATCTGGAACTGTTGAGAATTCATGTAAAACTCCATCTATTTTTATAGAATTTACAGCTACTCCAGGTAATGATGATAATAATATTCTTCTTAAAGCATTACCTATAGTTATACCATATCCTCTTTCAAGAGGCTCTATAACGAATTTACCATATTTATAGTCTTCGCTAAGTTCGATTATATCTACTTTCGGTTTTTCTATCTCTATCATGGACAAAACCCTCCTTCAAATATATTAATCCACTGAGGGTAAACAATATTGTAAAATTAAATTAATTAATTTTACAATATGCTTATTACTTAGAGTAAAGCTCTATAATTAAGTGTTCTGCTATTTCAAGATCTATATCATCTCTTGATGGGTTAGCAACAACTTTAACACTCATATCTTCTAAGTTAGTTTCTAACCACTTAGGAGCTACTTTTGAGTTATTTTCTACTAATCCTTTGAATTTAGCAGAAGATTTTGATCTTTCTTTAACAGTTATAACATCTCCAGCTTTAACAGTCATAGATGCTATATCAGCTTTCTTTCCATTTAATAAGAAGTGACCGTGTCCAACTAATTGTCTAGCTTCTTTTCTAGATGAAGCAAGTCCCATTCTATAAACAACATTGTCTAATCTTCTTTCTAATAAAGTTAATAAGTTTTCCCCTGTTTTACCAGGCATTTTTTCAGCACGTTCATATAAGTTTCTGAATTGAGTTTCTAAAACTCCATATATTCTTTTAACTTTTTGCTTTTCTCTTAATTGTATTCCGTGGTCAGAAAGTTTCTTTCTTCCTTGTCCATGTTGACCTGGTGCATAGTTTCTTTTAACTATTGCACATTTATCAGTATAACATCTATCACCTTTAAGGAATAATTTCATTCCTTCTCTACGACATTGTCTGCATGATGCACCTGTATATCTTGCCATTTCTACACCTCCTAAAATTACACTCTTCTTCTCTTTGGTGGTCTACATCCATTGTGAGGAATTGGAGTAACATCTTTTATCATAGTTACTTCAAGACCTGTTGCTTGTAAAGCTCTTATTGCAGCTTCTCTTCCTGAACCTGGTCCTTTAACAAATACTTCAACAGTTTTTAAACCATGTTCCATTGCAGCCTTTGCAGCAGTTTCAGCAGCCATTTGAGATGCAAATGGAGTTGCTTTTCTTGAACCTTTGAATCCTAATTGTCCAGAACTTGCAGCAGATATAGCATTTCCATGAACATCAGTTAAAGTTATTATTGTATTATTGAAAGTTGATTGTATATGCGCTTGACCACGCTCTATGTTTTTACGTTCTCTTCTTCTTATACGTGTAACCTTCTTTTTTGGTTTAGCCATTACTATTTTCCCTCCTATCTAATTATTATTTCTTCTTCTTACGAGATACAGTTTTTCTAGGACCTTTTCTAGTTCTAGCATTAGTCTTAGTTCTTTGCCCTCTTAGTGGAAGACCTTTAGCATGTCTCATACCTCTGTAGCACTTTATATCTCTTAATCTTTTTATATTTAAAGCTATTTCTCTTCTTAAGTCACCCTCAACTAAGAAATCACTATCTATTATCTTTCTTAATTCGTTAACTTGATCTTCTGATAAATCTTTTATTCTTATATCAGGATTTATGTTAGCCTTAGCTAATATTTCATTAGCAGTTGCTTTACCTATACCATATATATATGTTAAGCCTATTTCTGCTCTTTTTTCTCTAGGTAAATCTACACCAGCTATTCTTGCCATAATCGCACCTCCTACAGTTAGTGTTAATAATTATAAATTTTATGGTTATATGATTTATAAAAATTTTTAATTTCCATTATCCTTGCTTTTGCTTATGCTTTGGATTTTCACAGATAACCATTACTTTACCTTTTCTTTTTATTACTTTGCACTTTTCGCAAATAGGTTTTACTGATGGTCTTACTTTCATTGTTAATCCCTCCTTAGACTAAATAGTCTACTTCTTACGCCAAGTAATTCTTCCTCTTGTAAGGTCATATGGAGAAAGCTCAACATTAACCTTATCTCCTTCAAGAATTCTTATAAAGTTCATTCTTAGCTTACCAGATATATGGCATAATATCTCATGTCCATTTTCTAGCTTAACTTTGAACATAGCGTTAGGTAGAGCTTCTGAAACTGTACCTTCTAATTCTATAACATCTTTTTTGGCCATTAACTAACCAAACCTCCATTTCATAAGTTAAATCAAAAGACTTAACTTTGATAGCTTATCATTATATTTTACTCAATATAATAGGTTCATCTTCAGTTATAGCTATCGTATGCTCATAATGAGCTGATTTTTTGCCATCTGCTGTGACAACAGTCCAATCATCACTTAAGATTTTAACTTTATATCTACCTGCATTTATCATAGGCTCTATTGCTAAAACCATTCCTGATTGAAGTCTTGGACCTTTTCCTGGTAATCCATAATTAGGTATTTGAGGATCTTCATGAAGTTGTGTTCCAATTCCATGACCTACTAAATCCCTAACAACAGAGAAACCATATTTTTCAACATATTCTTGTATTGCATGAGATATATCAGATAATCGATATCCCTCTTTTGCAAACTTAATCCCTTCATAGAAGCTTTGTTTAGTTACTTCTATTAACTTCCTATCTTCTTCAGATATAACCCCTACTCCGTGAGTTTTCGCAGAGTCTGAATGATATCCTTTATAATAGGCACCTATATCTAAACTTACAATGTCACCTTCTTTTAGGATTCTTGAACTCGGTATTCCATGAACAACCTCATCATTAACAGATGCACATATAGAACCTGGAAAACCTCCATAACCCTTAAAAGAGGGGATTGCATTGTATTTTCTTATATTATCTTCAGCTATTTTATCCAATTCCAAAGTTGAAATTCCTGGTCTAACAGCTTCTTTTAATATTTGGTGAGTTTCAGCTACTATTTTACCAGCCTCTCTCATTAGCTCTATTTGTTGTTTTGATTTTATTACAATCATTACTTTTCACTTCCTAGAGCATTAACTATATCTTCAAATACTTTATCTATAGATTGCTGACCATTTATATTGCTTATTATACCTTCATTAGCATAATAATCAGCTAATGGCTTAGTTTCATCTAAATAAACTTGTATTCTCTTAGATACAGTTTCTTCAGTATCATCTTGTCTTTGATACAGTTCACCACCGCATACGTTACATACTCCTTCTGTTTTAGGAGGATTAAACTCAACATGATACGTAGCACCGCAAGATTTACAAATTCTTCTTCCTACGGCTCTTTCAACTAATATATTTTTATCAACTTCTATGTTTATAACATTATCAAGTTTTATATTAGTTTCTTTTAAAAATACGTCTAAATGTTTAGCTTGAGAAACGTTTCTTGGAAATCCATCTAACATAAATCCATTTGCACAATCAGGCTCACTTATTCTGCTAGTTACTAACCCAACAGTAAGTTCATCAGGAACTAAAAGCCCTTTATCCATGTATTCTTTAGCTTTTTTCCCAAGTTCTGTTTCTTCTTTTATATTCTTTCTGAATATATCTCCTGTTGATATATGAGGCATGTTGTATTTGTTTACTATTCCTGCTGCTTGAGTTCCTTTACCAGCACCAGGAGGTCCAAGTAATATTATTCTCATATTATCATCTCCAATTTATTTTAAGAATCCTTGGTAAGTTCTCATTACTAAGTTAGATTCTAATTGTCTTTTTAATTCTAAAGCAACACCAACAACTATAAGTAATGATGTTCCTGCTAAAGAAATTTGAATTTCCATAAAATAAGCAACTATTGCTGATATCATTACGACACTTGCTAAGAATAATGCCCCAGCTAAAGTTAATCTTGATAATATTTTATTTAAATAATCGATTGTATTTTGACCAGGTCTTATTCCAGGTATAAATCCACCATTATTTTTCATATTATTTGCAACATCTTCAGTATTAAATGATACTGTAGTGTAGAAATATGCAAAGAATACTATCAGTATTAATTCAAGCGTTCTATATATCCAAACCCCTGGCGATTGCATAGGATTTAAGTATTTTTGAACGAATGCTTGAGCATCTGCACCCATAAACATAGCCATAGTTTGAGGGAATGCTAATAACGAAGTAGCAAATATTACTGGCATAACTCCAGATTGATTTACTTTCATTGGTATATGAGAACTTTGTCCACCATATAACTTTCTTCCAACAACCCTTTTAGCATATTGTACAGGTATTTTTCTTGTTGCTTCTTGTATATAAGTAACAGCCATTATAGTTAAGAATATAACTATCGATAATAAAACAAAAGCTATTATACTTAAACTTCCATCTTGTAACATACTTGAAATAACAGTAATATCTTTAGGTATACCAGATATTATACCGATAAATATTAGGATAGAGCTCCCATTACCTAAACCTTTTTCAGTAATTTTATCTCCTATCCACATAAGAAGCATACTAGATGCTACTAATGTCATTATAACAGTAGCTATATAAAACGGATTATTTGGTTCAGCTAAAGCACTTCTTACTATACCTATTGTTATAGCACTAGATTGCAGTATAGCTAAAACAAGTGCTGTATACTTAGTATACTTATTTATTTTTTTCTTTCCTTCTTCTCCAGATTTTTGAAGTTCTTCTAAACTTTCAAATCCTATCGTTAGAAGTTGTATTATAATAGATGCAGTTATTGCTGGTCCTATACCTAGTGCAAAAAGTGTAAAGTTACTAAATGCACCCCCAGTAAACATATTATATAGAGACAGGAGACTATTGTCGCCCACCATGTCCCCTATAAGTTTTGTGTCTACACCAGGAACAGGTATAGTAGCACCTATTCTAAATACAATAATCATCATCAAAGTATATAGAATTTTAGTTCTTACATCTTTGATTTTCCAAGCTTGTTTTAATTTTGACAGCAAGTTAAATCACCCCATCTCATTAGTTGGGAATTAGCAGATATTAAACTAATTCTGCTGTTCCTCCAGCTTTTTCTATTTTTTCTTTTGCTGAAGCAGTGAATTTAGCAACCTTTACATTTAAAGATTTTTCTAAATTTCCTTCACCTAATATTTTAACTCCGTCTTTCTCTATTTTGCTTATAGCACCAACAGACTTTAAGAATTCTGCTGTTATTTCTGTTCCGTTTTCGAATCTATTTAATAATTCTACGTTAACTTCAGTGAATATTTTCTTGTTTGGATTTTTGAAACCTCTCTTAGGAAGTCTTCTAGCAAGTGGCATTTGTCCACCTTCAAATCCAACTCTAACTCCACCACCTGAACGAGCCCATTGACCTTTTTGTCCACGTCCTGCAGTTTTACCTTGTCCAGTTGCAGTACCTCTACCTAATCTTCTCTTAGCTCTTACTGCACCTTTAGCAGGTTTTAACTCATGTAACTTCATGGGATTGGCACCTCCTTTTTAACTTATATAAAATTATTCAGCTATTTCAGTAACTTCTACTAAATGCTTAACTTTATTTATCATACCTCTCATTTGAGCGTTGTCTTCTTTTATAACAACTTGTTCTCTTTTTCTTAATCCTAACGCTTCTACGTTCTTTCTTTGGTTAGGAGTAGTTCCTATTGTACTTCTAACTAACTTTATTTGTAATTTAGCCATTTTACACTACCTCCTTAGCCTAAAAGTTCTTCAACTTTTTTACCTCTAAGTCTAGCTATTTCTTCAGCTGTCTTTAGAGAGTTAAGACCTTCTATTGTAGCATTTACCATGTTTCTTGGGTTGTTAGATCCTAAAGACTTAGCTCTAACGTCTGTTAATCCAGCTAACTCAAGTACAGCTCTAGCAGGTCCCCCGGCGATAACTCCTGTACCTTCTTTAGCAGGCATTATTAATATTTTTCCAGCTCCGAAGTGTCCGTTAACTTCGTGTGGTATAGTTGTACCAACTATTGGCACAGTTATAAGATTTTTCTTAGCATCTTCTACTGCTTTCTTTATAGCATCAGGTACTTCCATTGCTTTACCAGTACCTACACCAACGTGTCCGTTTTCATCTCCAACTACTACTAAAGCAGCAAATCTAAAGTTTCTACCACCTTTTACAACTTTAGTAACACGTCTTACTTCAACAACTTTTTCTTTTAAGTCAAGTTGTCTTGCGTCTATTGGCTTACGACGTAACATGGGCATTTCCCTCCTTTTGTATTATAATTAGAATTTAAGTCCAGCTTCTCTAGCAGATTCAGCTAGTTCCTTAACTCTACCGTGATATAAATATCCACCTCTGTCGAATACAACTTCAGCGATTCCTTTTTCTATTGCTTTTTTAGCTATCATAGAACCAACCATTTTAGCTGCTTCTTTATTTCCTGTATGCTTAAGAGCACCTTTTACACTTTCTTCTAAAGAAGAAGCTGCAACTAAAGTTACTCTTTTTGTATCATCTATTATTTGAGCATATATGTTGTTAGAACTTCTGAAAACACATAATCTTGGTCTTTGGCTAGTTCCAGTTATTTTTCTACGAACTCTTTTGTGTCTTTGAACTCTGTTAGCATTTTTATCAGCTTTCTTTATCACAAGGCTCACTCCTTTCTAACGTTTAGTATAACTTATTACTTCTTACCAGTTTTACCTTCTTTACGTCTTACAACTTCTCCAGCATATCTTATACCTTTACCTTTGTATGGCTCTGGCTTTCTCCAATCTCTTATCTTAGCAGCGTAGTTTCCTACTAATTGCTTATCGATACCTTTAACTATTAATTCAGTTTGATTAGGAGCTTCAACAGTTATTCCTTCTGGATCTTCCATTTCTACTGGATGAGAGAATCCTAAACTCATTATTAATTTCTTACCTTGCTTTTGAGCTCTGTATCCAACCCCAACTAATTCTAATTTCTTTTCAAATCCGTTAGTAACACCTATAACCATATTATCTAATAAAGTTCTAGTTAATCCATGTAAAGATCTATGTTGTTTATTATTAGTAGGTCTTTCAACAGTTATAGTATTTTCTTCTTTCTTTATAGTTAAAGAAGCATCAAACTTCTTAGATAAAGTTCCCTTTGGTCCTTTTACTGTAACTAAGTTTCCTTCAGCTATAGTTACTTCAACTCCTGCTGGAACTGTTATTGGCTTAACACCTATTCTTGACATAATGGCACCTCCTTACACTGTTTATATTACCAAACGTAGCAGATTACTTCTCCACCTACATTTTCTTTTCTAGCTTGTTTATCAGTTAAAACTCCTTTTGAAGTTGATATTACTGATATACCTAATCCATTTAATACTTTTGGTATTTCATCTTTAGCAGCATAAACTCTCATACCAGGCTTTGATATTCTCTTAAGTCCTGATATAACTCTTTCTCCGCTTTGCCCGTACTTTAATTGTATTCTTATTATTCCTTGTTTTCCATCTTCTATAACATCATAACCTCTTATGAAACCTTCTTCTAATAAGATTCTAGATAATTCTTTCTTCATATTAGAAGCACGAACATCAACAGATTCATGCTTAACTACATTAGCATTTCTTATACGAGTTAGCATATCTGCTATTGGATCTGTCATTGTCATATTTAAACCCTCCTTCCATTTTGAACAAACTTTTACCAGCTTGCTTTTCTAACACCAGGTATTTGACCTTTGTAAGCTAATTCTCTGAAGCATATACGGCATATACCGAATTTTCTTAAAACCGAATGTGGTCTACCACATATAGTACATCTAGTGTATTCTCTAGTAGCGTACTTTTGCTTTCTTTGTTGTTTTACAACCATTGCTTTTCTAGCCACTGGAATCCCTCCTTTATTTTCAACTTAGAAAATGTCCTTTTCTAAGCTTACTTAGAAAATGGCATTCCTAATAATTTTAATAATTCACGTGCTTCTTCGTCAGTCTTTGCAGTCGTAACGAATATTATATCCATCCCTCTTACTTTATCTACTTTATCGTATTCTATTTCAGGGAATATTAATTGTTCTTTAATACCTAAAGCATAGTTTCCTCTACCATCAAAAGCGTTAGCATTAACTCCTCTGAAGTCTCTAACTCTTGGTAAAGATACAGATACTAATTTATCCATGAAGTAATACATTTTATCTGCTCTTAAAGTAACTTTTGCTCCTATTGGCATTCCTTCTCTTAATTTGAAGTTAGCAACTGATTTTCTAGCTCTAGTTATAACAGGCTTTTGTCCAGAAATTATTTGCATTTCTTCAACAGCTTTTTCTAATCCTTTTGGATTTTCTCTAGCATCACCTATACCCATGTTTATAACTATTTTTTCTAACTTTGGTATTTCCATAACATTTTTATATCCAAATTTCTCCATTAAAGCAGGAGCAACTTCTTTCATGTATTTTTCTTGTAATCTAGAAGCCATTTAAGGTCCCTCCTTTCAAGCTATATTATATTTCTTTTCCGCTCTTTACTGATACTCTAACTTTTTTACCTTCTCTAACTTCGTATCTAACTCTTGTTCCTTTTCCTGTTTCAGGATCAAGTGGCATTACATTAGATATGTGTATAGAAGCTTCTTTGTTTACTATTCCACCTTGTGGATTTACAGCAGTTGGTTTTTGGTGCTTAGTTATCATGTTTACACCTTCTACTAAAACTCTGTTAGTTTTTGGCATAACTTTTAAAACTGTACCTTTTTTCCCTTTGTCTTTTCCTGCTATAACTACTACAGTATCACCTTTTTTAACACGCATCATGTCCTATTGCACCTCCTTAATTATAGTACTTCTGGAGCAAGAGAAACTATTTTCATGAAGTCATTATCTCTTAACTCTCTAGCAACAGGCCCGAATATACGAGTTCCTACTGGAGTTTTGTCGTCTTTTATTATAACAGCAGCATTTTCATCGAAAGATATATAACTTCCATCCTTACGTCTTACACCTTGCTTACTTCTTACTATAACTGCTTTAACAACCTTACCTTTTTTTACAACTCCACCAGGTGTTGCACTTTTAACAGTAGCAACTATCACGTCGCCTATGTTACCATATTTTCTTTTACTTCCGCCTAGTACACGGATGCATAATATTTACTTAGCACCAGAGTTATCAGCAACTCTTAGACGTGTTTCTTGTTGTATCATCGTAATCCCTCCTTTTCCAAAAAACTACTTAACTTTTTCAACAACTTCAACTAGTCTAAATCTCTTATCTTTTGATAAAGGTCTAGTTTCCATTATCTTAACTTTATCTCCGATTCTACATACATTTTGTTCATCGTGAGCTTTGAATTTTTTAGTTCTCTTTACACGCTTATTGTATAATGGATGACGTACGAAGTCTTCAACAGCAACAACTATAGTCTTGTCCATTTTATCACTTACAACACGGCCTATTCTTACTTTTCTTCTTCCTCTTTGTTCCATGTTTAAAAGCCTCCTTTCCAAATTAAGCTCTAGTTTCTTCTAACTTTCTTTCAACAAGGATAGTTTTAACTCTAGCTATATCCTTTTTTACAAACTTAATTCTAGCTGTATTTTCTAATTGACCAGTAGCTAATTGGAATCTTAAGCTAAATAATTCACTTTTGAAGTCATTTAACTTGCTCATTAGCTCTTCACTTGTTAAATTTCTTAATTCTTTAGCTTGCATCCTATTCACCACCCTTTACCTCTAAATCTTCTCTTTTAACAAACTTACATTTAACTGGAAGTTTGTGCATAGCAAGTCTCATAGCTTCTCTAGCTTTTTCTTCTGAAACTCCTGCTAATTCAAACATAACTCTTCCTGGCTTAACAACTGCTACCCAGTATTCTGGAGAACCTTTCCCAGCACCCATACGAGTTTCAGCTGGTTTTCTTGTTATAGGCTTGTGAGGGAATATTTTTATCCAAACCTTTCCGCCTCTTTTTATTGATCTAGTCATAGCTATTCTGGCAGCTTCTATTTGGTTAGAAGTTATCCAAGAAGCTTCTAATGCTACTAATCCAAACTCACCGTAAGTAACTTTGTTACCTTTTTGAGCTTTACCAGCAAGGCTTCCTCTGTGTACTCTACGACGTTTTACTCTCTTTGGCATTAACATGAGTATTTTCCTCCTTCCTTGAACCTATTATTAATTTTCTTTGTTTTCAGTTCTTTGAGGTCTTGATCCTTGAGGTCTTCTATTTCCTCTATCATTTCCTCTTCTATCATTTCTTCTATTATCTCTTCTATCAGCTCTTTTGTTATCTCTTCTGTCTTTTCTTTCTTCTCTTTGAGCTAAACCGTTCTTAGATGGTAAAACTTCACCATTACATATCCAAACTTTTATACCAGTTTTTCCGTAAGTAGTGTTAGCTTCAGCAAAACCGTAGTCTATGTCAGCTCTTAAAGTTTGTAGTGGTACTACTCCCTCGCTATATCCTTCAGTTCTAGCCATTTCAGCTCCACCTAATCTACCAGAAGCAGCAACTTTTATACCTTTAACTCCTGATTTCATAGCTCTTTGTATAGCTTGTTTCATAGCTCTTCTGAAAGCTACCCTTCTTTCTATAGCTAATGCTATATTTTCAGCTACTAATTGAGCGCTTCTATCTGGGTTTCTAACTTCAACTATGTTAACTATAACAGTTTTTTTAGTCATCTTTTCTAATTCAGCTTTTAAAGCCTCTATTCCAGCACCAGCTTTTCCTATAACTACACCTGGCTTAGCAACGTGTAAGTCTAGTTTCATTTTGTTAGCTGATCTTTCTATTTCTATTTTATCTACACCAGCAGAGTATAATTTTTTCTTTAAGAAATTACGTACATTGTGGTCTTCTAATAATAAGTTCCCGAACTCTTTTTTATCAGTTGCAAACCATCTTGAGTCCCAATCTTTTATAACACCCACTCTTAGTCCGTGTGGATTAACCTTTTGACCCATTTGTTTCCCTCCTATCTTCGTGAATTAGTTTCTTTCCTTAAGAACAACCTCTATATGAGAAGTTCTTTTTCTTATCATAGTTGCACGTCCCATAGCTCTTGGCATGAATCTCTTCATAGTTGGCCCTTGATTTGCAACTATTGATGCTATATATAATTTTTCAACATCCATCTCGTGATTATTCTCAGCATTAGCCTTAGCAGACTTAACAACCTTAGCTATTATTTCAGCAGCTCCTCTTGGAGTGAACTTTAATATTGCTAAAGCTTCATCAACATTTTTTCCTCTAACAAGGTCACAGATTTGTCCTGCTTTTCTTGGTGATACACGTACATATTTAGCAGTAGCTTTTGCTTCCATTTGCTATTCCTCCTTCCTTAGTCAGAAATTAATTATTTTCTTTTATTAGATTTTTCATCGTCCTTATGCCCTTTAAAAGTTCTTGTTGGAACGAATTCACCTAATTTATGTCCTACCATATCTTCTGTTATATAAACAGGTATATGTCTTCTTCCATCATGAACAGCTATAGTGTGCTCTACCATTTGTGGGAATATTGTAGAAGATCTTGACCAAGTCTTTATAACTTCTTTATTTCCACTAGCGTTCATAGCTTCTATTTTCTTTAAAAGTCTTGCATGTATAAAAGGTCCTTTTTTAGTTGATCTTGACATTTAACTTCCTCCTTTCCGAGTTAAAAGTAAATCTATTACTTAGTTCTTCTTGATACTATTAACTTATCAGAAGCTTTGTTTTTCTTTCTAGTTTTGTATCCAAGAGCTGGTTTACCCCATGGAGTAACTGGTGAAGGTCTACCGATTGAAGTTCTACCTTCCCCACCACCGTGTGGATGGTCACAAGGGTTCATTACAGAACCTCTAACTGTAGGTCTTATACCCATATGTCTTTTTCTACCTGCTTTACCTATAACAACGTTACCGTGTTCTATGTTACCAACTTGACCGATTGTAGCTTTACAATCTATGCTAACGAATCTCATTTCTCCTGATGGTAATCTTAATAAAGCTTTTTTACCTTCTTTAGCCATTAATTGAGCAGAAACTCCTGCAGATCTTACTAATTGAGCTCCTTTACCTGGCTTTAATTCTATATTGTGTATTAAAGTACCTACTGGCATATCTTTTAATGCTAAAGCATTTCCTGGCTTTATATCAGCAGTTGGTCCTGATAAAACAGTTGTTCCAACTTGTAATCCAACTGGAGCTAATATATATCTCTTTTCACCATCTGCATAGTGTAAAAGCGCTATGTTAGCAGTTCTATTTGGATCGTATTCTATTGTAGCAACCTTTGCAGGTATACCATCTTTATTTCTTTTGAAATCTATTAATCTGAATTTTCTTCTGTTTCCTCCACCTCTATGACGAACAGTTATCTTTCCGTGTGCATTTCTACCAGCGTTTTTCTTTAAAGAAACTAAAAGAGATTTTTCTGGTTGATTGCAAGTTATCTCATCAGAAACTAAAACTGTCATTTGTCTTAAAGCAGGAGAAGTTGGTCTAAACTTTTTTATAGCCATCTGTTTTCCCTCCTTTATTTAATTAAGGATTACATTCCTTGGAAGAATTCTATTTCTTTGCTATCAGCAGCTAATTTAACAACTGCTTTTTTGAAGCTTGCAGTTCTTCCTTCATGTCTACCCATTCTCTTAACTTTTCCATCATAGTTTAAAGTATTAACTCTATCTACCTTAACTTCGAATATAGCTTCAACAGCTTTCTTTATTTCAGTCTTGTTAGCATTTTTACAAACTATGAAAGTATATATTTTATCAGTCATATCAGCCATACTTTTTTCAGTAACAACTGGCTTTATTATTATATCATGTGGATTAGTCATTATGCGTACACCTCCTCCACTTTTTTAACAGCGTCTTTAGTTATTATAAATGAATCATACTTTAATATATCGTAAACATTTATAGTGTTAACTGTAGCAGTAGCAACACCTTCTATGTTTCTAGCTGACTTTATTACGTTTTCGTTGTTTTCAGCAGTTACTACTAAAGCTTTTTTGTTTGAGTTTATGTTCTTTAATATTTGAACGAACTCTTTAGTCTTTGGTGCATTCATTTCTAATGCATCTAAAACTATCATTTCTCCGTTTTGTACTTTAGATGTTAAAGCACTCTTCATAGCTAATCTTCTTACCTTCTTAGGTAATGTATATCTATAATCTCTTGGCTTAGGTGCGAAAGCAACTCCTCCACCTACCCATTGAACCGCTCTTATAGAACCTTGTCTAGCTCTACCAGTTCCTTTTTGTTTCCAAGGCTTTCTTCCTCCACCTCTAACTTCTGCTCTAGTCTTAGCAGATTGAGTACCTTGTCTTTTGTTTGCTAATTGATTCTTAACAACTTCATATACAACATGTTCATTAACTTCTATGTTGAATATAGAATCTAATAATTCTATTTCACCAACATTTTGTCCACTAATATTTAATACGTTTAATTTTGGCATTGTGCATCCTCCTTTCTTAGGTTAGTTATTTATTTAGAACACTTAACAGCTTCTTTTATAGTTACTACTGAACCTTTAGCTCCTGGTATAGCACCTTTAACTAATATTAAGTTCTTATCAGTATCAACCTTAACTACTTCTAAGTTTTGAACTGTAACTTTAACGCTACCCATGTGTCCAGCTAATTTTTTGTTTTTGAAAACTCTACCTGGGAAAGAACATGCTCCCATAGAACCTGGTCTTCTGTGATATCTAGAACCGTGAGATTCTGGTCCTCTTGATTGTCCATGTCTTTTTATTGGACCTTGGAACCCTTTACCTTTACTTATTCCAGAAACATCTATTTTATCTCCTGCAGAGAATACATCAGCCTTTATTTCTTGACCAACTTCAAATCCTTCTACAGAATCCATTCTAAACTCTTTTAAGTGCTTCTTTAAAACTTTAGCAGCAGCTAAATGTCCTTTTTGTGGTTTGTTTAAAGATTTTTCTTTAGTATCTTCAAAACCTACTTGTAACGCACTGTATCCATCTTTTTCTACTGTTTTTATTTGAGTTACAACGTTTGGACTTGCCTCAACAACTGTTACAGGTACTACTATACCTTCAGCAGTGAATATTTGAGTCATTCCTAATTTTTTTCCTAATATTCCTTTCATATTAGCACCTCCATATTCTTACAGCGGATTATATATTTATATAATCATTCTAAGATGACAAAGTCATATCTTAGGTTGCTATTATAATTTGATTTCTATATCAACACCAGCTGGTAAATCTAACTTCATTAAAGAATCAACAGTCTTAGGTGTTGGATTAGATATATCTATTAATCTTTTGTGAGTTCTTATTTCGAACTGCTCTCTAGAGTCTTTGTACTTATGTACCGCTCTTAATATAGTTACTATTTGCTTTTCAGTTGGTAGTGGCACAGGTCCAGAAACTTGTGAACCAGCTTTTTTAGCAGTTTCAACTATTTTAGTAGCTGAGAAATCTAGTAACTTATGATCATATGATTTTAATCTTATTCTTATTTTTTCTTGAGCCATTTTATTTTCCCTCCTTTATCTCGAATGTTTAATCTTGCTTAACTCAACCGATACACTCTTCCGGGTGTTTTGTGTTACCACAAAATATCAAGTTGTTATAACTAAGACTATACCTCACGTATCTCTCGAGCACACTACTATATTTTATATTAAATTTTATCTTTTTACAAGCTTTTTTTTACTTTTTCAAAAAAATTATTTTATCCGAAAAACAAAAATAAATTCTAATTATTTTTATAATATATTTATTAAAAACTTTACTTTATAAAATAACAAAAAAAGAGAGAGTCTAGAGACTCTCTCTTTTAAATATTATTCTTCTATAGAAGCAACTACTCCTGATGCTACTGTTCTTCCACCTTCTCTTATAGCGAATCTTAATCCTTCTTCTATCGCTATTGAGTTTATTAATTCTACTGTCATTGTTACG
>JAGHEK010000058.1 GCA_017889265.1 Romboutsia sp.
CATATATATTCTAACAATAATTTAAACTAATTAGAAACTTTTTTTATCTTAGATATGGAAACTTCATAAGCAACCTTTTTTACTACTTCTCCATTATCTAACTTCTTTTCATATTCTCTACTTTGAACTCTACCCCATAACTGAACTCTATCACCAACATTTAAACTCTTAGCAAATTTAGCATTTCTGCCCCAAACAATAGAAGGTATGTAATCTGATTTATTATAAGGTCTATTTATAGCTATTAATAAATCCGTTATTTCTCTTCCAAGTGGTGTTTTTCTATAAACCGGTTGTTTGCATATGTATCCATCTAAGAATATATTATTTGGGTCTTTACTAATTTCTTCATCACAATTTATATCTCTTACAAAAATAGTTAAAACCAATCTATTTTTATTGTCTATAACCTTATTATAAGATCTTAATTGTCCTGTTATATTGAATATTTTTTCAGAATCTAATTCTAAATCCTCTATTAACCTTTCTGATATAGTTATAGGTAATAAATCATAAGAGTCGCTAAGTCTTTCTATTTTTATTTTTGTATTATAAAATTTTTCTCCAAATATTTCGTGACTAAATTCTAAATCTTTATCTATTATACCTTTTAAATTTACTAAATTAGTATCTTCTTTTATATTCATCTAATTTCCCCCTAATCAATGTTAATTGATATTTTATCCAATTTGTATTTGCTTAATAATAAATATATTTAAAAATTAAATTTTTATTACAAGTTTTTATGTGCATAATAAATTAAATATCGGGGATATTAATACTAATCCTAAATAAAAGGTGGTGCATTTATGTCAACTATAAAAAGTACTTTTGGAAACTTAAAAGGTCATCAAATTGAGACTACTAGACAGACTTTCAAATTTGAAAATAGACATTTTTTAAGAGAAGCTCACGGTATACACGAAGGAACTAGAAAAGATAAAAAAATACCTATAGCGAGAAAGTATAAATAATTTTTGAAAAAAAGTGCATATAATTTTTATTTAAGGACACAATATAATTAACAACACAAGTTGTTAGAAAATAAACATCAGGAGGAAGTTTACTATGACAAACAATAAAAAAGCAGTTCCACAAGCTAAACAAGCGTTAAATCAAATGAAGTTAGAGATAGCTAACGAATTAGGTTTATCTAACTACGAATCAGTTGATAAAGGAAACTTAACTGCTAGACAAAACGGTTATGTTGGTGGAAATATGACTAAGAAATTAGTTGAAATGGCTCAACAACAAATGGCTAACAAATAGTAAATAGACTTTTATTAAAAAGGACTGTCATTATTGATAGTCCTTTTTAGTGTTTCATTCCTATAAAAGCACCTATGGCATATGGCACTAGCCATATTAACCATACAAATATACTGAATTTATGGAATGATTCTTGCTTTTTCTCATCATTTTTATATAATACCCAACTAGCCCATAATGCATGAAACAACATTAGTATTATAGCTAACTGTCCTGTAATTGAATGTAACATTTGAGAAGTTTGAGATATATCTGTCACTCCTTCTTTTGCAATAGAACTCATAATAATAGTTCCTGTTGTATCACATAAAAGACCTAACCAAAATATTATTACGTGTTTCCTTTTTAGTATCTTATCTTTTCTTTCCCAAAATACTCCAATTGTATAAAATACTAAAGCCAAAGTTATAGTTATTATAGCAGTTATTAATTTAGCGTCCATATTAACCTCCTAATAAAATTAGTTTGTATGCAAACTATATAAATATATTATACTAATATTTAGAGCAATGTCAATAATTACAACAATTCTTTTATAAGTTTTAAATGTTCTATAACTTCATCAACTTCTTTTTCACTCATATCTTCAAATAAGTTTTCAAATATTTCTTCTATTTTTTCTCTAAAGTTTTTAGCAAACTCAAATCCCTTACTTGAAAAAGATATATATGTATTTCTTTTATCAAAATCATATTTTGTTTTTTTTATATAATCTGCTTGATGTAATCTATTCACTATTCCAGATACAGTTCCTTTAGATAAATATAATTCGTTGCATAAATCTGTGATAGTAACCTCTTTGTTATGACCTATTATTTTTAAAACCATAATTTGTTGGTGTGTAAGACCAGTTTCAGACAAACTAATTTCTATTTTTTTCATTGATTTAAAATATATTTGTTTTATCAACATTAAAATTTCAAATGTTTTATTATTATTATCCAATTTTAATCAACTCCATAATATTTTTAAATATAATATATCAATTCTTATGGTTTTATTCAAACAAAAATTTTTATAATTTCAGTACAAGTATCTTACTTTTGATTAGTGTTAATAATAAAATTACAGGTAATTAATTTATCAAATTTCACTTTTATTTTTATAAATTTTAGTTTAATATAATATTAGGAATAATTTATGGAGGATGATAATATGTTTCAAAATTCATCTGAACAACTAGCTTCTAATAAGCTTTTAATTTTATATATTATGAATAAAATGAATGTTGATTTGACTAATTCTCAAATCACTCAAATAGTGCTTGAAACTGAAGTTATGAATTATTTTTCTTTTCAACAATTTTTATCTGAACTTATAGAATCAAAGTTTTTGAACATATATAAAGAAGATGATAGAGAATATTATAGACTTACTCAAAGAGGTCTTGAAATGTTGGAATATTTCTTACCAAAAGTAAATGATAACTCGCTAAAAATAAATGACTATATTAAGAAAAATAAAGAAAGAATATTATCTGAAACAGAAGTAAAAGCTACATTTAAAAAAGAAAATGAACGAGAATTTATAGTAAATTTAAGAGTCATAGAAAATAACTCAGATTTAATAAACCTAAATGTAAATGTATCTTCTGAAAAACAAGCTATGTTAATCTGCAAGAATTGGAAAAATAATGCTTCGTATATATATGCAGAAATAATACAATCTCTTATTTCAGAAAATCATTAAACCTACACAATAGAAATTGTTGTAGGTTCTTTTCCTGAATTAACTTCATTTATTAAACAGTCATCTTTACAATCATACATTTTTACTAAATCGTTTTTAGTATCACTTATAAACAAATATTTAAAATCATTTGATAATTTCATTCCTTGTAAATATCCATCACATTCTATTTTTTTTATAATATCTTTAGTATCGTAATCGAGAATTAATATACTATTTGATTTTAAATCAACAATATATATCTTTTTATAGATATAGCTTATTTCAAATTCAATTGGTATCATACACTCTTTTTTCATAGTTTTTATATTTAATTGCTCATCTAAAATTATTATTTTTCCGTCTAAAGTACAAGTATATATTTCTTTTTTTATTTTATCGAATTTTATACTCCAAGGTTTAAAATTAAATTTAGAATTTTTTATAATATTTTTTGTATTAATATCAATTTCTATTATTGAGTTTCTACAAGTTAAGTATAAAATATTATTATAAATATCTAAATCGTGCGGCATATCATCTATACCTATTACTCCTATTGGACTTAAATGGTATGCATCGATTATGTAAATACTATTTACATCTTCATTTATTATAAATATTTCTTTATTGTAAATAAAAAATTTTTTTATAAATCTACCTATAAATATGCTATCTACTATTTTATTTTTTGTTAAATCTAATAAATAAAGAAAACCGTCACTCTCACTATGTATATAAATATAATCCTTAAATACACAAAAATTTTTAGGGTTTATATTTTCACCCAAATTTATATTTTTTATAAATTCAAAGCTATTGTAATCTAGTATACTTATAGTTTCTGATAAATAATTAGAAATATAAACTCTCAAAAATATATCCCCCAGTCCCAAATTTATACTTTACTTATATATTTTATATATGATATATTTAGTATATTATTTTATATACTGAGGTGTGCTATGAAAAAAATTAAATTTAAACCTAGTGGTGTTTGTTGTAGAGAAATGACTTTAGAAATAAATGATGAAAATATTATAACTGATGTTGATTTTCTAGGTGGTTGCCCTGGGAATTTAATAGGTCTTAAAAGTTTAGTGATAGGTCAAAAAGCTACTGAAATAGCAGATAAACTAAAAGATATCACTTGTGGTACTAAATCCACTTCTTGTCCTGACCAATTATCTAAAGCAATATATGAAAATATCCAAAATTAAAAGAGTGTAGATTATCTACACTCTTTTAATACTTCTTTTCTAACTTCACCTATCATATACAAAGACCCTGCACAAATTATAACATCGTCTTTTTTTGAATTTTCTAGAACATACTCGACTGCTTTTTCTATCTGTTGCATTGAAGTTACATTTTTATTGTATTTATATACTCTATCTTTTAATTTATCACAACTTATAGCTCTTGTATTATTTGGAGTAGTAGTTATTACTTTATTAAAATATGGTATAAGAATTTCTAAAACAGTATCTATGTCTTTATCTTCTAACATTCCAATAATAAGTGTCATATTCTTATCTTTTAAGTTTTTATCAAGCACTTTTTGGAGTGATTTAGCACCGTCTTCATTATGTGCACCATCTATTATAAAAAGTGGGCTTTTACTTAATTTTTCTATTCTTCCTGCCCATTTAGTCTTTTCAATGCCTTTTTTTATAATATCTAAATTAACATTATCTAAAATAAATTCCACTACATTTAATGCCAATATAGAATTTTTTATTTGATGTTCACCTATTAGATTTATTTTTATATCTTTATATTTTTTATAATCGAATGATTGATAGTTTATATCCGATTTTTTTATAATTACATCATCAAAATCTACTTCTATATACTTAGCATTTTTTTTATTACAAACTTCTTTTATAACATTTTTTACTATATCAGTTTGATTGTATACAAAAACAGTACCGTTTTCTTTTATAATCCCTGCTTTTTCATAAGCTATTTTTTCTAAAGTATCTCCTAAAATTCCTGTATGGTCTAAACTTATAGAAGTTATGACACTAACTAAGGATTTATCTATCACATTTGTAGCATCATATCTTCCTCCAAGACCCACTTCTAAAACTACATAATCCGTATTTTCTATAAAATAATAGTAAAATGCCATAGCAGTAACTATTTCAAATTCGGTAGGATATTCATATCCTTCTTTTATCATTATGTCTATTTTTTCTTTTATTAAAGAAATTATATTAGCTACTTTTTCCTCAGGTATATTTTCATTATTTATTCTTATTCTTTCAGTAAAAGTCTCTAAATATGGAGATGTATAAAGACCGACTTTATATCCACATTCTACTAAAATAGTACTTATAAATGAACAAGTCGAACCCTTGCCGTTAGTTCCTGCAACATGTATTATATTTAATTTTTCTTGAGGATTTCCTAAAAGTTCTAATAATCTTTTCATATTATCAAGACCTAACCTCATACCAAATTTATGACTTTCACTTATAAAATTTAGCGCTTCATTATAATTCATAAAATCACCTATAACTTATTTCCAGTAGAACCGAATCCTCCTTGACCTCTTTCAGTTTCGCTAACTTCTAAAACTTCATTAAATTCACAATGATAAACCTTTCTTAAAACTCCTTGAGCAAGTTTAGTATGTTTAGGTATAGTTATTTGGTGATTTTCTTCATTTTTTAACATTATCATAAGCTCTCCACGATAATCCATATCTATCGTTCCTTCATAAACCGTTATATCTGCATTTACTCCAGAAGTTGTAGGTACTCCCTTTAAAGTTATTCCCGATTTATTTTTTATTTGCATACCCCAACCATTAGGTATCTCAAAAATAATTCCAGTTTTAGCTACTCCTTTTTGATTAGCTTCTAAAGTTAATTCTTCACTAGTAAATAAATCAAATCCACTATCTGTACTGTGTGCAAATTTAGGTGTTACTGCGTCTTTTGAGATTTTTTTTATATTCATTTTCATATAATCTTTCTCCCTTTATAAATTATTTATTATCTAAAAAATAAGTACTTGGAAAAATCCTTGTACTTATTTTTTAGATATTATTTTAATTTAGAATTTATATTTTCTATTCTTTCTAAAACTGATTTCATCATTTCTTCAAACTTTTCCTTCTTAGCTTTTTCTTCATTTATTAAACTTTCTGGAGCTTTAGCTAAGAAACCTTGATTAGAAAGTTTTCCATTAACTCTTTTTATTTCACTTTCAAGTTTTTCTTTTTCTTTGTTTAATCTTTCAAGTTCTTTAGTAAAATCTACTAATTCATCAAGTGGTATAAATATTTTTACTCCATCTATAACAACGCTTACTGCATCTTCAGGTATGTTATTTTCATTTTCAACTATCTCAACACTAGATGCACTAGCTAAAGTTACGAAATAATCTTTACCTTGATCCATAGCTTCTTTTTTCTCAACAGTTGGAACTATTATAACTTTTGCTTTCTTAGAAGGCGCTACGTTCATTTCTGCCCTTACATTTCTTATATTTCTTATACCATCCATCGTAAGGTTCATCATTTCTTCTTCTTTTTCCATATTATCTTCTTCTTTGTAATGAGGCCACTCGCTTACAACTATACTTCCAGAAACAGTTGAAAGGTGTGTATATATTTCTT
Organism: Romboutsia sp.; assembly: GCA_017889265.1. GTDB lineage: Bacteria > Bacillota > Clostridia > Peptostreptococcales > Peptostreptococcaceae > JAGHEK01. The sequence goes on from JAGHEK010000058.1 coordinate 6,566, forward strand.
CTGTTATAAATGGCATATATGGATGAAGAAGTTTTAATATTTTTTCTAAAACGTAAGTTAAAGTATATAAAGCAGTTTGTTTTGCTAGAGTATCATCTGAGTAAAGTCTTGGTTTTACTATTTCTATATACCAATCACAGTATTCAGACCAAGCAAAATCATATATTTTTTGACCTGCAAGTCCTAAATCAAACTTCTCCATATTATTATTTACTTCTTTAACTAAATTATTAACTCTAGATATTATCCATTTATCTGCTAAAGTCATATTATCTTTAACATTGTCTCTAGTAGCACCTTTTAATAATTCTTCATCAATATTCATAAATACAAATCTTGATGCATTCCATAATTTATTAGCAAAGTTTCTAGCACTTTCAACTCTTTCCATATGGAATCTCATATCATTTCCTGGAGTATTACCAGTAGCCAACATAAATCTAAGTGCATCTGCTCCGTACTCATCTATTATTTCAAGAGGGTCTATACCGTTTCCTAAAGACTTACTCATTTTTCTACCTTCAGAATCTCTAACAAGTCCGTGTATTAAAACATGTTCAAAAGGAGTTTCTCCCATACAGAACATTGATGCAAATGCCATTCTAACAACCCAGAAGAATATTATATCGTATCCAGTAACTAATACACTAGTTGGATAATAATAGTTAAGTTCTTCTGTATTATTTGGCCAACCTAAAGTTGAAAATGGCCAAAGTGCAGAAGAAAACCAAGTATCTAAAACATCTTCATCTTGTTTAAAATTAGTGCATCCACATTTACACTTAGAAGGCATCTCTTTTGCAACTACAACCTCGTTACACTCCTGACAATAGTATGCAGGTATTTGGTGTCCCCACCATAATTGTCTAGATATACACCAATCTCTTATGTTTTCTAGCCATTGTAAATAAGTTTTATCAAATTTATCTGGAACGAATTTTAATTCTTTCTTTTTAAGTATCTCAATAGCAGGTTTTGCTAACTCGTCCATTTTAACAAACCATTGGTCTGATAAACTTGGTTCAACAACAGTTTTACATCTATAACAAGAACCAACGTTATGAGTATGGTCTTTTATTTTTATTAGATATCCTGCCTCATCTAAATCAGATATAAGTTGTTTTCTACAATCATATCTATCCATACCTTCATATTTTCCTGCTAGATTATTCATAGTTCCGTCTTGGTTCATTACGTTTATCTTTTCTAAGTTATGTCTTAAACCAACTTCAAAATCGTTAGGGTCGTGTGCAGGAGTCATCTTAACAGCACCAGTTCCAAACTCTTTATCAACATAATCATCTGCAACTATTATAAGTTCTCTACCTATCATTGGTAAAATTGCATATTTTCCTACTAAATGCTTATATCTTTCATCTTCTGGATTTACTGCAATTCCTGTATCTCCAAGCATAGTTTCTGGTCTTGTTGTAGCTATTTCTAAAAACTCATCACTATCTTTTATAGGATATTTTATGTGATAAAATTTTCCGTCGTGTTCTTCGTGTTCAACTTCTGCATCAGATAAAGTAGTTTTACAGTTTGGACACCAGTTTATTATTCTATTTCCTCTGTATATATGACCTTTTTCATAAAGTTTTACGAAAAACTCTGTAACTGCTTCATTACAACCCTCATCCATAGTAAATCTTTCTCTATCCCAATCACAAGAGTCACCAAGTTGTTTCATTTGGTCTACTATCTTTCTACCAAACTCATTTCTCCAGTCCATAGCTCTTTTTAAGAATTCTTCTCTACCTAATTCGTACTTAGTTTTTCCTTCTTGCTCTTTTATTCTTTCAACAACTTTAACTTCAGTTGCAATAGATGCATGGTCTGTTCCTGGTTGCCATAAAGCCTCATAACCGTCCATTCTCTTCCATCTTATAAGTATATCTTGTAAAGTATGGTCAAGTGCATGTCCCATATGAAGTTGACCTGTTATATTTGGTGGTGGAAGCATTATTGTAAAAGGTTTCTTATCTTTATTAGGCTTTGATTTAAAAACCCCTTCTTCCATCCACTTTGAATAAAGTCTTTGTTCAAAATCTTTTGGATTATAATTTTTATTCATAACTTTCCTCCTATGTTTTTATAGAAATAAAAAAAGCCTTCCTTCCATTTAAGGACGAAAAGCTCGCGTTACCACCTTAATTCCAAAATATAAATTTTGGCTCTTTATAGATTTTAACGATTCTCACCGTTTATGCCTACTAAATTCAGCATAAAAACTCCAAAGCTACCTTCTGCAAATCATATCTTAGAAAGTCTTTCAGCCTATGAACTTTCCTCTCTTTTAGTTGAATTTTGCATACTCCTCTTTTTCATAGTATTTATACTTTTTTTATTATATTATATATAAATATAATTAGAATTGTCAATCGTTTTTAAGCTCATCTAAATCCTCTATATCTTCAATTATCTTAGATAAATGATAATTAAAAACAGGACTTTTTAAATTGTCTACCTTTGTATTTATATTTTTATATAATTTTTTTATTTCAGATATATTTTCTTCATTTAAAGATATTTCTTCGTCTAATAATTCTATAGATTGCATATGATGAGAAATTTCTTTAAATTCTTCTATCGTATCTTTTATATAATCAATATCCAGTTTATTTTTTTTAAACTTATGCTCTTCTATTAGTTTTAAGTAAGTAGTTTCTAGCGATTGTATTTCTTTAGTTATATTTTGCATATTAAATTTTTTATTGTTATTTATTTTTTCTTCTAAAGAATTATCTATTAATTTTCTTAAATTATGTATTTTATCATTAGCAATTTCAAAATAATCAGGTCTAGCTAAAATATAATTAACAAATATACCTATAATTACCCCAATTATAGTATCTAATACTCTATGAAATGAGTAATAAATAGGAGATGTAGTTATTATATCTAAATTTATAGATAAAAATGTAACGGTTGATACTACTATCGCAGTATTCATCTTAAAATGAGTACAACCATATATAACAAGCATAGTCCCAAGACCACATACTATCGGATTTCTTTGTCCTAAAAAAATGGATAAAAATCCTATAAATCCACCTAAAATAGTTCCCTTTACTCTATTTAGTCCAGACTTTATAGAACCACTTACAGTATCTTGAATAGATACTAAACACCCTATTCCTGCATACATAGGATTTTCAACAATAAATTCACTAACTAAAACACATAAGGCTACTGCTATACCGGTTTTTATGTTCCTCATACCTAGCCTTTGCAAATAATCACCCCACTATAATTAATATACATTAATTATATATTATTAGTAATAATAATGATAGTCATTAAATTCACTTATGTATTCTAATATTACTTCAATAGCAATTATTCTTATAATATCTTTTGATAGATTTATACATTCATTATTAGTATAATTTATATAAATAAATTCACGCATTGAAAATTTTTCATAAGTATCTTTTTTATATTTTTCAAACACTTCTTTTATTATTTTTTCAAATTCATTTATATTAGGAAATTTACTAATTCCTTCACTATAAATAGTATTTATATGCTTAGTTACATATTTTTTTAAATCTTTATATATCTTAGGATAATAATCATCAGAAACTACATTTAAATAATTTTTTGTATTTTTCATAAAAATTCTCCTTCTAAAAAATAAATTACATATAATACTTATTATTTATATATGCAATCTATTCTTTATCAGTTAAATTAGTCACATTATTGTTATAGCTCTATAAATTCCCATTAAAAAGTTCATAAAAAATAGCTCATAAATTTATGAACTATTTTTTAATTATAATATTTAGATTTTC
>JAGHEK010000059.1 GCA_017889265.1 Romboutsia sp.
AAATAATAAAATTTATAATATTTAAATAATTTTTTGATAACTACAAATTAAAAAACAAGGTTTAAATTAACCTTGCTAATCTTATTTCGCACTTCCTTGTCTTATAAGCCTTGCAAAATCATTTGGAAGAATTTCATTTTCTTCTATTTCTTTTGCTAACTTTTCAAAATCATATTCTACTTCAATAATTTCAACCTCAACACTTGAAGAAGTTTTTGATAATTGATCTTCATTTTTTATATCTATAATTACATAATTTGCATTAGGATTATTAGTTTTTGGTTTACCAACACTTCCTGCATTTACAAGTATTTTTTCACCATAATATTTTACATAAGGTATATGCGTATGACCACAAACTAAAATATCTTCAACAAGTTCACTCATAACTTCATCAGCTTCATTAGAATTTTCTTTTAAATACTCATTTATAAATCTTGTACTACCGTGAACAAATCTTATAGTTTTATTATTAAATGTAAAAGTAGCTTCTTTTGGTAAGTTTCTTAAAAATGCTTTATTTTCAGGTGTTGTTTCTTGAGATGTAAAATGCATAGAAAGTCCTGCTTTCTCTGCATCTTTAGGATCTTTATAATCACATCCACACACTATCTTAAAATTACCAATAGCTTCGTCATAATTGCCCATTATTGTAAGTATTTTTTTATTTTTTAAAGTTTGTATAACTTCATTCGGTCTTGTACCATACCCTACTAAATCCCCTGTGCAAACTATTAAATCTATATTCCTTTTTTTAATATCTTCTAAAACCTCATTAAGTGCATAGATATTACTGTGTATATCTGATATTACTGCTATTCTCATATTTACCTCCTGTAATTTATATTTTAAATTAACATATTCGTATTCAAGCATATTATATTTATAAAAATATTTATTGTAAAGTATTAAATTTTTAAAAACTTAAAATATCATTTATCATAATTACCAAGCATACTATTATCATATACTTATGTTTAAGGGGTGGTAGCTTGCTTACTAATACTAATTGTATGTATAATATGATTTACACGAAATTTAACGAATATATGAACATAGAAAACAATTTTAAATACGACCTTCAATATCCTTCTTTCTATAAATTTAAAAATACTATGTATAACATAAACGGTGAATGGGGTTCTGGAGTAGATCTACCAAGAAAAAAATTTAAAAATACTATGTATAACATAAACCAAGATATATTATCTACTCTAAATAAGACTATAAAATTAGATATAAAAACATTCAAGGACGGTATAAAATCCGAAGACGAAGAATTTAATAAAGATAATCAACCTGAAAACAAATTCTTTAATATCTCATCAAATTATAGTGTAACTTTCAATAAAAATTATGTACTTAGTTGTATTTTAAATCTTAATGTAAATTCTAATGTAAATGTAAACTACAACGAACTTTATAATTATAATTTTGATTTATTAACAGGGCAAAAAATAACTTTAAAAGATGTATTTAATCCAAACGTTAATTATATAAAATTAATTACAGATTATACAAAATATAAAATAAATCAAAACAAAACTTTATACTACGACAACGTTTTTATTGAAATAACTGAAGACCAAGCGTTTTATCTAACTGATAATTCAATTGTTATCTATTTTGATGTAGATAGTATAGCTGATAAAAGTTTAGGTATTCCTAAATTTAAAATGGAATTTAAAAAGTTTATGCCATATATAAATCCTAAATTCTACTGTAGCGCTCAAAATATAATAAAAAACTAGGGATATTTCCCTAGTTTCCTAAATTATAAACGTCTAGTTTAGAATTATTTATTTCCTTTTTCTTAACACTTACTAAAGCTCTTAAAGTATCAAGAGATGTCATAACTTCAGTTGAAAACTCTGTTGCAGTTCTTCTTATTTTAAATCCATCTCTAGTTGAATCATTTCCTTTAGTAGGAGTATTTATTACCATATCAACTTCTTTATTTCTTATAACATCTAATATATTAGGTCTAGCTTCTTCAACTCTATTTACTACTTGCGCATCTATCCCATTTTCATTTAAAATTTTAGCAGTTCCGCTAGTAGCTATAAAAGTATAACCCAAATCCTTCATATCTTTAGCTATTTGTATAAATTCTTCTTTATCGTAGTTATTTATAGTAGCTAAAACAACCTTTCTATCATATTTCATAGTTTTTCCTGCACCTAAAAATCCTTTATAAAGTGCTTCTTCTAAAGTTTCACCTACTCCCAAAACTTCTCCTGTTGATTTCATTTCAGGGCCTAAGCTAACATCAACTTTAGATAGTTTTGACATAGAAAATACAGGTACTTTAACCGATATAAGTTTAGGTTCTTTATAAACACCTGTTCCATATCCTAAATCAGATAATTTTTCTCCAAGCATACATCTAGTAGCTAAATCAACTATCGGAACATTACTTACCTTACTTATATATGGAACAGTTCTACTTGCTCTTGGGTTAACCTCTATTACATAAAGTTCATTTTTAAACTCTATAAACTGAATATTAACCATTCCTAAAACATTAAGCTCTAAAGCTATTTTCTTAGTATATTCAAGTATTTTAGCTTTTATTTCATCGCTTACATTTTGAGTAGGATACATAGTTATACTATCTCCAGAATGAACCCCTGCTCTTTCTAAATGTTCCATTATTCCTGGAATTAATATATCTTTACCATCACAAATTGCATCAACTTCTATTTCTCTACCAGTTAAATACTTATCTATTAATACCGGATTTTTAGAATCTCTTAAAAATGCATTTTCTAAATATCTAGATAACTTAGTTTCATCATAAGTTATTTCCATTCCTTGACCACCAAGTACGTATGAAGGTCTAACTAAAACTGGATAACCAAGTTTATTAGCTTCTTCAATTCCTTCTTTTACTGACCATATAGCTTTTCCTTTAGGTCTATTTATATCTAGTTTTTCAAGAAGTTCTTCAAATTTTTCTCTATCTTCTGCTTTATCTATATCATAAAAATCAGTTCCAAGGATTTTTATATTTTTATCATTTAAGAATTTTGCTAATTTTATAGCAGTTTGTCCACCAAATTGAAGTATAACCCCATAAGGATTTTCTTTTTGAATTATATTAAATACTTCTTCTTCTGTTAGCGGTTCAAAGTATAATTTATCTGATGTATCAAAATCCGTACTTACAGTTTCAGGGTTATTGTTTATTATTATAGTTTCAATTCCCATTTTTCTAAGTGATTTAACACAATGAACAGAACAATAGTCAAACTCTATACCTTGACCTATTCTTATAGGTCCAGAACCTAATACTATAACCTTTTTCTTATCAGTAACTTCTACTTCATCAAATTGTTCATAAGTTGAATAGTAATATGGAGATAATGCATCAAACTCTCCTCCACAAGTATCAACCATTTTATATGAAGGTTCTATATTATATAATTTTCTAAGCCCTAAAATTCTTTCAGGAGTTAAATTCATTAAATCTGCTATACCTTTATCAGAAAATCCTTTTTTCTTAAGCTCAAGTAAATAATCTTTATTTAAATCCTCTATTTTCATTCCCTTTAATTTTTCTTCTTGTTCAACTATCCACTTGAATTTATTTATAAACCACTTATCTACACCAGTGATTTTTTGTATCATCTCTATGTTGTATCCTCTTCTTATCATTTCTGCTAAATCAAATAATCTTTCATCATCAGGAACTACAACACTATTTTTTAACTGTTCTAAAGTTTTTTCTTCTGAAGGTAAATGAACTAAAGAATATTTTCCTATTTCAAGAGATCTTATTCCTTTTAATATAGCCGCCTCGAAATTACTTCCTATACTCATTATTTCTCCAGTAGCCATCATCTTTGTTCCAAGTTTTCTATTAGCTTCTTTGAATTTATCGAAAGGCCATTTTGGAATTTTAACTACTACGTAATCTAAAGTAGGCTCAAAACAAGCATAAGTTTTTTTAGTAACAGAATTTTCTATTTCATCTAATGTATAACCAAGTGCTATTTTAGTTGCAACTTTTGCTATCGGATACCCCGTTGCCTTTGATGCAAGAGCTGATGATCTACTAACTCTTGGGTTTATCTCTATTATTGCATACTCTAAACTTTCAGGATTTAAAGCTATCTGAACGTTACAACCCCCTTCAACCTCTATCGCATTTATTATATCTATAGATGCTTTTCTTAGCATTTGATATTCTTTATCACTCAAAGTTTGGCTAGGTGCAACTACTATACTATCTCCCGTATGAACTCCAACAGGGTCTATATTTTCCATATTACAAACCGTTATACAGTTTCCATTTTTATCTCTTATTACTTCGTACTCTATTTCTTTCCACCCTTTTATACTTTTTTCAAGAAGTACTTGGCTTACTGGACTTAATTGAAGTCCTTGAGATAATATTTCAGTTAATTCATCAGAATTTTCTGCAATTCCTCCACCAGTTCCACCTAGTGTATAAGCGGGTCTTACAACTACTGGGTAACCAATTTTCCCTGCAAAATCTAGTCCTGATTGTAAATCATTTACTATATCACTTACTACAACAGGTTGATTTATTTGTCTCATAACTTCTCTGAATGTATCTCTATCTTCCCCTTTTTTGATAGATTCAACAGAAGTTCCTATTATTTTTACTCCGTACTTATCAAGTATCCCCCTATCACTTAACTCAACTGCTAAATTAAGTGCAGTTTGTCCACCCATTCCCGCAAGTAGACTATCTGGCTTTTCTTTTTGTATTACTTTTTCTATAAACTCTATTGTAAGTGGTTCTATATATATTTTATCTGCAATTTCTTTATCCGTCATTATAGTCGCAGGATTACTATTTATTAAAACAACTTCTATTCCTTCTTCTTTAAGTGCTTGACAAGCTTGAGTTCCAGAATAATCAAATTCTGCAGCTTGTCCTATTATTATAGGTCCTGAACCTAGTACTAATGTCTTTTTTATACTTTCTATCTTAGGCATATATTTTTCCTCCTATATTAATTCCAAGAATTTATCGAATATATAATCATTATCTTTTGGTCCAGGACAAGCCTCTGGATGATATTGAACACTATAAATTGGTAAAGTTTTATGTCTCATACCTTCAACAGTATTATCATTTAAATTTATATGAGTAACTTCCATATTCTCAGGAATTTTTGAAACATAATATCCGTGATTTTGACTAGTTATAAAAACTTTGTTTTCTTCTAAATCTTTTACTGGGTGGTTTCCTCCTCTATGACCGAACTTTAATTTAGAAGTTTGACCACCAAGTGTAAGAGCTAAAAGTTGATGACCTAAACAAATTCCTGCTATCGGTTTTTTACCTACTAACTCTTTTATATTTTCTATAACATCTTGTAAATCTTCTGGGTCCCCAGGTCCATTAGATAAAAATACTAAATCAGGATTTACTTTTAAAACTTCTTCTGGACTTGTAGTAGCAGGGCATATAGTTATATCACAATCACGTTCTCTAAAAGACCTAATTATATTTTCCTTTACTCCAAAGTCCATTAAAGCTACTTTTTTACCATTTCCTTTTATGTGTTGTACTTCTTTTCTTGTAACAGTTTTTACTGCCATAGTATTATCAAATTCTTCTAGTTTTTTTGTTATATCTTCATAATCGAAATTCTCTAAAGTTATTATTCCTTTCATAGTTCCACTATTTCTAAGGATTTTAGTTAAAGCTCTAGTGTCTATCCCCTCAAGACCTATAATCTTATTTTGTTTCAAATAAGTATCTAAATCCATTTCACATCTAAAGTTATTAGGAGTATCACTTTTTTCTCTAACTATAAAACCTTTAACAAAAACACCTCTTGATTCAACATCTTCAAGATTTATTCCATAATTTCCTATAAGAGGATAAGTCATAGTAACTATTTGACCATAATAAGAAGGATCTGTAAGTATTTCTCCATACCCAGTCATAGAAGTATTAAAAACAACTTCCCCAACACTATCTTTTAGATAACCGAATGCTTTTCCCTCAAATATAGTTCCATCTTCTAGTATTAATCTAGCCTTCATAATCTACCCCTTTCTAAAAACAACTTTCTATTTCTTCAACTATTTTTTTAGCCGATTCTTTTGGATTTTCTGACTTAGTTATAGGTCTTCCAACAACTAAATATGTAGCTCCATTTTTTATAGCATCACTTGGAGTAACAACTCTTTTTTGGTCTCCTACTTCTTCATTTAACAGTCTAATTCCTGGACAAACTTTTACGAAATCCTCTCCACAAGCCTCAACTATTTTTGAAACTTCCTTAGCAGAACAAACTATTCCATCTATCCCTGCTTCTTTTGCTAGTTTTGCTCTTTTTATCGCAAGTTCTTCAGTAGTTAAATTACAACCTATATCTTTTAAATCATCATTGCTAAGAGATGTTAAAACTGTAACTCCAACTATTATAGGTTTTTCTATTCCTAATCTTTCAGCTTCTTCTTTAGCAGCTATTGCACATTGTCTCATACCTTCTATATCAGAAACATGAATAGTCATAAGCCAAACTCTATCTCTAACTGCAGCTCTTACTGCACTTTGCATAGTATTTGGAATATCGTGAAACTTTAAATCCAAAAATACTTTTTTACCTTTTTCATTTAGATAATCAACAGTTTTCCCTCTAGTGGCAACATATTGTTCTAAACCTACTTTAAATATATCAACACTATCGTCTAATTTATCTATTAAATCTTTAGCTTTATCAAATTCATTAGTATCAATCGCTACTATTAGTTTTTCTTTTCCACTCATACTTAAACTCCTCTTTTAATAAAGCCTATAAAAAAATCCTTATACCAAAAAAGAGGGTATAAGGATTTTATCTATCTTATCTAGATATCTTTCCCAGCCTCTCTGGACTAGTTTAAAAGACTTTATTATTCAAATTTTTTATTAAGTAAACTTCATATCCTCTCTGGGATAATTTAAAGTTATTAGTTATATATTAAATGTTTTATATTATTATGTCAAGAGTTGTTATCAATTATAGCCGTCAATAAATATTCTTTCATAAATTTTTTGTTTTCTCCTTTTTTCGTATACTTAACAGTTTTACCATATTTATTACAAGCAATATCAAAATGCTTAATAAAAGCTCCTACACTTATTCTATACAACTCGCTATGTCTTTTACTACGTTTTTCTAAATAAAAATCTATACAATTATTTTTCCTATATAATATCCAAGGTTGAGAATTTTTATAAGAAGGTGCCAATCTAGACAGCTCTATTATATCCTCTATTTCTTTATTCATATTTCTGCATATATGCCTTAATGGCTTTCTATCAATTTTATCATATTTATTTCTAAACATATCTTCTTCACTAGCATATCCAAAAGCTATCGCAATACAATATATATCATCTTGACTATATAAATCTTCTTCACTATCAGTTTCAGACTCTTGAGTATAATTTTTAAGTGCTTCATTAGATTCTTTGATAGAATCCCTCGTTTTTTTTAGCTCATCATTAAAATCCACAAAACATGTAGCAACACCTAAAGTAGTTAGTTTTAATATAATTTCTTCTGCGTAAAACCCAAGTTCAATCAAATCATCATATTTGCTAGAAACTATTATATAATGTTGAGATTTAAATTCACACTTTTTCCCAAGCAAAAGTTCTACTAAATGTCCCCTTTTCACAACTTCTGCTTTTATATACTCATTACTAGTTTCTAAACATACATTTTCAATTTCATTTATTAAGTCATCTTTAACTTTTTTAAAAGAAAAATTTCTGATAGATTTTCTATAAAAAATAGCATCATATATATCCATAAAATCCCTCCTAAATAAAAAAGCTATGGTTATATATTTCCCATAGCTAATGCAATTTATATATTTTTTAATCAACTTGATTTAATAATCTTTTTGTAATATCTGAAAGTTTTAATTCTCCCAATTCATAATGTGCCATAGATATTATAACTTTAATAGTATCATCACTACTATCCCACTTATATGCTCTAGCATTTAAAATAACATCTTCACTCATATATTCTTCTAGTTGCATAGCTAACTCATCTGATAAAGCCATATATTCATCAAATAACTCATCTTTATGTATTATTTCATAATCTTCTTTTATTATATTATCTAATATCTTAATATCTATACTTAATTTATAAGCTAATGTATCTTCTCTTTTAGTAGACTTTGTCAAATCATTTTCTACTACAAAATCACTATTTTCTTCTATTATACTAATAATTTCTTGACTATCAACTATTTCGTCACCAAAAACTATATACAACCTTATTCTCTCCTTTAAACTATTTAGCCATAGCTTCTATCAAAGATTCTTTTAAAGATTTTTTTATACCCTTTTCTTTTGCTAATCTAATCAAATAAGCATATCTCGATTTTTTTGCTTCTAAATCATATATAGCTACATCTACTAATTCAGGTTCACTAACCATTTGAAAAAAACTCTCCGCAGTAACTACATCTAAATAAGCTCTTTCTATATCATTTATAATTTTTTTTCTTTCTAAAGAATCTTTTTTAATCTTTTTTCTCATAATATATCCACTCCTAAATCATACTTTATCTATGATTTTATACACTTTTGGAATAAATATACTTTTTCTATCAAAAAATCTCTAGTGAATTCACTAGAGATATATACTGGTGGGATTAACAGGGCTCGAACCTGTGACCCCCTGCTTGTAAGGCAGGTGCTCTCCCAGCTGAGCTATAATCCCTAAATATATGGTGCGCCCAAAGGGACTCGAACCCCTAACCTTCTGATTCGTAGTCAGACACTCTATCCAGTTGAGCTATAGGCGCATATTGGAGGCGACACCCAGATTCGAACTGGGGATCAAGGAGTTGCAGTCCACTGCCTTACCACTTGGCTATGTCGCCTTATATAAATGGGGTGGATAATGAGATTCGAACTCACGACCTCCAGAGCCACAATCTGGCGCTCTAACCAACTGAGCTATACCCACCACATAATTGGTCGAGGTGGAGGGACTCGAACCCCCGGGCCCATGGTCCCAAACCACGTGCGCTACCAAACTGCGCTACACCTCGAAGTATTTATTATAATTTATTTGGTGGACCATCAGGGACTCGAACCCCGGACC
>JAGHEK010000007.1 GCA_017889265.1 Romboutsia sp.
AGATATTATGGATTATAAAGTAGAACTTAATGTATATACGGGACCTCTGGATCTTCTTTATGATTTGATTTCCAAGCAAAAAATAGATATAAAAGATATATCTATAAATGATATAACTAATCAATATTTAGATTATATATATTTTATGGAAAAAATGGATATGGAAATAACAAGTGAATTTATAACTATGGCTACTAAGTTGCTTGAGATAAAATCTAGGTATTTACTTTATAGACAAAATGAAACGGAGGAAGACCCTAGATTAGAGCTTGTAGAAAAATTAGAAGAGTATAAAAAATATAAATTATCTGCAGAAAAATTAAAAGATAGTATAAATTATTTTGAAGATACTTTCTTTAGAAAAAAGGAAGAAGTTGTATCAGATGAAAAAGTTGATTTTACTGAAATATCTCTTGAAGCTATCAAAAATTTACTTCCTATAATTTTTAAAGTAGATAAATCAGAAGAAATTAATATAAATGATGAAAGATTAGATAAAATAGTAAAAGCTAAAATAATTTCAATAGAGGAAAAAATAGATTATATAAGAAGTGTTATAAAAAGTAAGAAAAACATTAGGTTTTTTGAGATCATAAAAAATAACGAAAAAAATGAAATTATAGCTACTTTTTTATCTTTACTTGAACTTATAAAATCTGAGGAAATAATAGTTTTTCAAGATAAATTCTTTGATGATATAACTATAAATTCTAAATAGTTTGGGGAGAATTTAAAATGAAGCAAGAAGACATTAAAAATGTAATAGAAGCGGTTATGTTTGCTTATGCAGAACCTATTAGTTTAAAAGAGTTAAAAATAATATTAAATGATGTTTCTTTATCTGATATAGAACATACTTTAAATTTATTAAAAGAAGAATACGAAATTAATAATAGAGGAATCAAAATAATAAAATTAGAAGAAAAGTATCAGATATGTACTAATGATAAATATTCTTCTTATATAAAAAAAATACTTCAGCCCACGAAAAAAAAGACTTTAAGTCAAGCTACCTTAGAAACTTTAACTATAATTGCATATAAACAACCGATAACTAAAGTTGAAATAGAAGATATTCGTGGTGTAAAATGTGATAAAACTATTCAGACGTTACTTGAAAATAATATAATAAAGGAAGCTGGTAGACTTAATAAAATAGGAAAGCCTATATTATATAAAACTACCGATGAATTTTTAAAGCTACTTAATATAGAATCTATAAAAGAATTACCTAAAATTAACTAGGTGTAAATTGGTAAAAAAAATATAGAAAAAAATGAAATTATATGATATAATTCTGATAAATCGGTAATAATAATATAGACTGGTTTATTTTAAAATAATCGTATTATTTGGAGGAAGATTGTTATGAATTTAGTTCAAAAAATTGAAGCTAAAAGAAAAGAAAAAGAAAGATTAGTAAAAAAACAAAAAGCACAAAATTTAGCAGTAGGTGTTGCAACAGGCGCAGCATTAGGTGTTACAGCTGGAGTATTATTAGCACCTAAATCAGGAAAAGAAACTATAAATGATATAAAAGAAGCTACAAATCAAGTAGGAGATAAAATAAGTCAAAAAACTAATGATATAAAAGGTAAGGTTAACGAGCAAATAGAAATAAATAAGGGTAAAATTAATGAATCTAAGCAAAAAATAAAAGAATACTTAGAAACTAGAAAAAAAGATAAAGAAGAAATAGTTGATGTAGTAGAAACTATTGAGGAAGAGGTTATAGAAGAATAATATGTACATAGACATAACAATAATATATTCAATTTTATTATCTTTAGGAGCTGTTGTATTAGGATATTTGATTTATACTTTAATAAATATAAATAAATTGATAGCAAATGTTAATAGCATATTAACTTACAATAGTAAAACTATTAATGAATCGATTGAAAATTTACCAAGTATAATGAAAAATGTAGAAGAAATTAGCTCAAATGCAAAAGATATAACAGATGTAGCTACAGATATAACTGCAGATGTTATCGTTGCTAAAGAAAATTTAAAATCAAATGCAGACTTAGCTAAAGATGTTGTTGGTATAGTTAAAAATGTATTTTTATCAAAATAGTAAAAAGACTGATGATAGATTTAATTATCTATTATTAGTCTTTTTTATTTTGTAACAAATAATAAATAAAGTTAATAAAATTAATATATAAAATATAATTTGGGGATGTGACTAATTTGGAAAGACAAAAGGTTAAAAATTGTATTGATTCAGGGGGAAATTTTTGTCCTTGTAATTTAGCATATTCAAATGATTGTATAAGATGTAATATGTTAAATAATAATAATTGTTGTGATTGTGTATGGCAAGGGGTTTGTATTTTAAATACTTTAAATCACAATAAGTTATATAAACCAAATGAAAGAAAACAATATTTATGTAAAATAGTAGAAAACAAAGAAATTGAAAAAGATGTTTATTTGATGAAAATAAATATACCTAATGAACTTAGCAAAGATTTATATCGACCAGGTTCATACGTTATGTTAAAAAGTAAAGAAAAAAATAGCGATATTTTTAATACTCCAATATCTGTTATGGATATTGAAAATGATATTTTAGAAGTGGTGATTAGATCAGTTGGACCAAAAACTAAGGCTATAGTAAAAAGTAGTGAACTTTATGTAAAAGGACCTTATTTTAATGGGATTTTTGGTCTTGAGAATATAAATAAAGCTTTTAATGAAAAGTGTATGCTTATTCTTAGTGGTTTATCACAAGTAAATGCTATAAAAGTTGTGAAAAAATTAATAGACAATAATAGAGTTGATGTATTTATTAATTCAGATGGTATCTTGATAGATGAAGTTACAAATAAAATAAAGGATTTAGGAGCTAATATTTATTATTTTGATATTAATGATTTAGAAGTCATTAGAGGTCATATAAAAGAGAATAATATAGGGTTAGTTTATTGTGCTAGTAATTTAGCTGTTAGTAAAATTATTAGAGATATTGTAGATAGTATAGATGATACTATAAAGCTTTCTATTTCTAATAATAATCTTATTTGTTGTGGTGAAGGTATGTGTGGAGCTTGTGGAATTGAGATAAATGGAGAAATTGTAAAAACTTGCAAATCACAAATTGACAGTAGAATATTTTTAGATGCAAAGTTTAAATAAAGGGGGAATTTAAATGGCAAAAGTAGTTATAATTGGTGGTGGTTGGGCAGGTTGTGCTGCTGCTATATCTGCTAAAAAAGCAGGTGCAGATGTTTTAATATTAGAAAGAACCGATTTACTTTTAGGACTTGGTAATGTCGGGGGAATAATGAGAAATAATGGAAGATATACTGCTGCAGAAGAAATGATATTATTAGGCGCTAATGAATTATTTGATATTATTGATAATAATTATACTCATAAAGATATGGATTTTCCAGGACATAAACATGCTACTATATATAATGTGACTAAGGTTGAGAAAGCTGTTAGAGATAAGATACTTAGTATGGGTATTGAAATAAGATTTATGAGTAGAGCCGTTGATGTTGAATTAGAAGATGATAAGATAAAAGCTATTATTCTTGAGGATAATGAAAAAATATATGCAGATTCTTTTGTAGAAACTACTGGAACTAGTGGACCTATGGGTGTCTGTGAAGCTTACGGTAATGGTTGTTCTATGTGTATATTAAGATGTCCTTCGTTTGGAGGAAGGGTTAGTATAACTAGAAAATGTGGTCTTGAAGATATGATAGGAAAAAGAAATACTGGTGAATACGGTGCATTTAGTGGTTCTATGAAGCTTTTAAAAGAAAGTTTGAGCAAAGAAATACAAGATGAACTAAATGAAAAAGGTTGTGTTGTGGTTCCTTTACCAAAAGAGTTTATAAATAATGAAAAACTTGATATAAAAGTTTGTCAACAATATGCACTTCCTGAGTTTTCTGATAATTTAGTATTAATTGATACAGGTCACGTAAAGCTTATGGCACCATTTTATAATTTAGAAAAACTTAGAAAAATAAAGGGGTTTGAAGGAGCTATGATAGTTGACCCGTACGCAGGAGGTAAGGGGAATTCTATAAGATATGCAGCAGTATCTAAAAGAGATAATTATATGAGAGCAAAAGGAATTAAAAATTTATTTGTAGGTGGGGAAAAGTCAGGATTTTATGTTGGTCATACAGAGGCTATATGTACGGGAACTTTAGCAGGAAATAATGCTGCTAGATTAGCAGGTAATTTAAATTTAATACAACTTCCTACTAATTTACTTATAGGAGATTTTTTAAATTATTCTAATTCAGAATTTGAAAAAGAGGACGGAAATAAAAAGAAATTTACTTTTGCAGGTAGTGTGTATTTTGAAAGAATGAAAGAATTAGGACTTTATACTACTGATAAAAATGAAATTTATAAACGAGTTGAAAAATCAGGTTTATTAGGTATGTTTGACAAAAAAATAATCTAATTTTTTATAGAGACTATTTAAGTCTCTATTCTTATTTAAGAACTTATTAGTACTTAATAAATAAAGGATTTCATATTATATAAAAAATAATATTTAGGAGTGAGGAAATGGTGCTTAAAACTAATGTTGATTTTGAAGTTATATCACAACTAAAATCTGAAGGTGTAAATTCAAAATTATTTTTAGTTAATGATTTACAACTCGATAAAGTTTCTATATTAAAAAGAATTGATAAAAGAAAAATAAAAAATAATGATTTTTTTAGAGAATATAAAAAAATAAATGAATTAAATCACCCTAATATAATAAAAATAACTTCAACTTCCTACGATGAAGATCATGTGTATATGACTATGCCTTTTTTTGAAAAAGGGTCTCTCAATAAACTTATAAAAAATAAAAATCTAAACATAAAAGAAATAAAAAAGTATTCACTAGATTTTTTGTCTGCTATTTCATACATTCACAAAAAAGGTATCATACATGGAGATATAAAACCGAGTAATATTTTAATAAATGATTATGATAATGCAATTTTAACTGATTTTGGTTCGGCAGTTTATATGGACACTAATGGTAGATCAAAAATAAAGAATGTATATTATAAGCATATAGCGCCAGAACAATGTAAAAAATCTTTGATAGATAAACGAGTTGATATATATCAAATAGGGACTACGTTATATAGAATGTGTAATGGGGATTATGAATATAACAAACAGATAAAAAAATATAAAAATATTGAATTTGTAAAGAAAGCTTGTTTCCAAGGTAAATTTCCTATAAGAAAAAAATATTTACCTCATATTCCTAAAAGTATGATTTACATAATAGAAAAATGTATAAAATTAGATAAAGATGAAAGATATAATGATGTTGATGAGATAATAAAAGATATGAATAAAGTTAAAGATAGTGTGTGGAATTATAAAATTGTATCAGAATATGAATTTTTATGGGAAAATAATAAAAATAAAATAAATCTGTATAAAAGAGATAATTTTTGGTATGTAAATTACAATGGATTTATAAAAATATTTGAAAGTAAACCTAAAAGTTATATTTTTATAAGAAGTATTATTAAAGAATATGAAATAACCTCTACTTCAATCCGAACAAGTAGAGGCTTATAAAAGGGGTAAAATATATTATAAAAAGGGGTTTATTAGGGAAGTAAAATAAATGGTTATTAGAAAAATAACCTAAACATATAATAACAAAATTCGACATAAAATGCAATAGGAAAAATGAAATTTTATATTAAAAATATTATCTTTTTTAAATATTTTTAATATACTAATTATATAATATTTGAAAATGTTTTCACAGGGTGGTACTATATAGGTGGAGGCGATTTATTTGAAAAAATGGTGGAAGGAAAAAATAGCATATCAAATTTATACAAGAAGTTTTATGGATTCAAATGAAGATGGTATAGGAGATTTAAGAGGTATTATACTAAAACTTGATTATCTAAAGGATTTAGGTATAGATATTATATGGATATCACCTATGTATAAATCTCCTAATGATGATAATGGATATGATATAAGTGATTATCAAGATATTATGGATGAATTTGGAACTATGAAAGATTTTGACGATTTGCTTGAAGAAGTTCATAAAAGGGATATGAAACTTGTTATTGATTTGGTTATAAATCATACTAGTGATGAGCATAGTTGGTTTTTGGAATCGAGAAGTTCAAAAGATAGTAAAAAAAGAGATTGGTATATATGGAAAGAAGGAAAGGATAATAAAGAGCCAAATAACTGGGAAAGTATATTTAAAGGTTCTGCTTGGGAGTACGATGATTTAACAGGAGAATATTTTCTTCATTTATTTTCTAAAAGACAACCAGATTTGAACTGGGAAAATGAAGATATGAGGAAAGAAATTTATAAGATGATGAATTGGTGGCTAGATAAAGGTATTGATGGTTTTAGGGTTGATGCTATAAGTCATATAAAAAAGGAAGAGGGATTAAATGATATGGAAAATCCAAATAATTTAAAGTACGTTCCTTCTTTTGATAAACATATGAATGTTTCTGGTATACATTCGTATTTGGAAGAAATAAAAAATAATACTTATTCTAAATATGATATTATGACAGTCGGAGAAGCTAATGGAGTAAGTTCTGATGAGGCTAAGCTTTGGGTAGGAGAAAATGAAGGAAAATTCAATATGTTATTTCAATTTGAACACCTGGATTTGTGGAATAGTAAAGAGTTTAGTTTGCCAAATTTAAAAAAGATTTTAAATAAGTGGCAGGTAGCTTTAGAAGATGACGGTTGGAATGCGCTTTATATAGAAAATCACGATATAACTAGAGTTGTATCATCTTGGGTAAATGATAAAGAGTATATAAAAGAAAGTGCAAAATCCATAGGATTAGCTTATTTTATGCAAAAAGGGACACCTTTTATATATCAAGGACAAGAAATAGGAATGACCAATATATATTTAGATAGTATAGAAGATTATAAAGATGTTCGTGCAAAAAATGAGTATAATAAGATGAAATCAGAGGGATTTACTGATAAAGAAATATTAGATTATCTATATAAAACATCAAGAGATAATAACCGTACACCTATGCAATGGAATTCGTCAGAAAATGCAGGATTTACAACTGGTAAGCCTTGGATAAAAATAAATAAAAACTATAAAGAAATAAATGTAGAAAAACAATTGAATGATGAAAATTCAATTCTTAATTTTTATAAAAAGATGATAAAGCTAAAAAAAGAGTATGAAGGATTAATTTATGGTAAATTCAATTTAATCTTAGAGGAAGATGAGAATATATTTGCATATGAAAGAATTTATAATGATGAGTTATTTTTAATTGTTTGTAATATAAGCGATAAAAATATCAATTTTAAATATAAAAATACTTTAAGAAATGCTTTACTTTCAAATTATTATGTAAAATGCGAAGAAACTAATGATGTTAATTTAAGACCTTGGGAGTGTATACTTTATAAATTAAGTTAATTTTAAATGGGGGATAGAGATGGAAAATAAAAAAGTAACATCATTTGATTTTTGGCAAAAGTTTGGTAAGGCTTTATTGGTTGTTATTGCTGTAATGCCTGCAGCAGGTCTTATGGTATCAGTAGGTAAGCTAATAGGAATGTTATCTGATGCTTATTTAGTTAGTTTAATTGCAAGAGTTGTTGAAGATATAGGTTGGGGTATAATTGGAAATCTTCATATATTATTTGCAGTAGCAATAGGTGGTTCTTGGGCTAAAGAACGTGCAGGAGGTGCATTTTCAGCATTAATTGCATTCATTCTTATAAACCGTATAACTGGTTCAATTTTTGGAGTAAGTTCTGATATGCTTATAGATTCTAAAGCGGTTGTAACATCTATTACCGGTTCTGAGCTTTTAGTTAAAAATTATTTTACTAGCATATTAGGAGCACCTGCTTTAAATATGGGTGTATTTGTGGGTATAATATCTGGTTTTTTGGGTGCCGTTTTATACAATAAATATTATAATTTTGATAAATTACCACAAGCATTATCATTTTTTAATGGTAAAAGATTTGTTCCATTTGTTGTTATTATAGCATCTGTAATAACTGCACTAGTTTTATCAGTAATATGGCCTTTTATTCAAGGACTTTTAAATTCATTTGGTATGTGGATAGCATCATCAAAAGATACTGCTCCGGTTCTAGCACCATTTGTATATGGTACTCTAGAAAGAATTTTATTACCATTTGGTCTTCATCATATGTTAACAGTTCCTATGAATTATACTGAACTAGGTGGAGTATATGAAATATTAACTGGTGCATCTCAAGGAACTATTGTTGCAGGTCAAGACCCTTTATGGCTTGCTTGGATAACTGATCTTGTAAATTTAAAAGAAGCATCAGATATAAATAGTTATAATAATTTACTAAATTCTATAACACCTGCTAGATTTAAAGCAGGGCAAGTAATTTTATCAACAGCATCGCTTGCAGGTATTGCTATGGCTATGTATAAAAATGTTGATAAAGACAAGTTAACAAATTATAAACCGGTATTTATATCTTCTATGTTAGCTTGTTTTTTAACTGGGGTAACAGAGCCAGTAGAATTTATGTTTATGTTTGTATCACCTATATTATATGTAGCCTATGCTATAATTACAGGTTTAGGATTTGCTATTGCAGATATAATTAATCTAAGAATACATTCATTTGGTTTTATAGAACTTCTAACTCGTATACCTATGATAATAAAAGCAGGTATAGTAGGAGATTTAGTTAATTTTGTATTAGTTTGTGGAGTATTTTTTGTGATTAATTTCTTTGTATTTGATATATTAATTAGAAAGTTTGATATAGGTACACCTGGACGTAAAGGTAATTATATAGAAGAAACTGAAGAGAGTGTATCTTTATCAGGTGATGAATTATCATATAAGATATTAAGTTTATTAGGTGATAGAGAAAATATAGTTGATATAGATGCTTGTATGACTCGTCTAAGAGTAACT
>JAGHEK010000060.1 GCA_017889265.1 Romboutsia sp.
AAAATAGAGCGAATATGCTCTATTTTAATACTTCTTTAATAACTCTAAGTGCATTTTTACTAAATATTTTTTCTATCTCACTTTCCTTAAAATCATTTTTTTTAAGACTAGATACTAACTTATCCATCTCAGATATATCTTTTATTTCAACAGTTGATAAAATACCATCAAAATCAGTTCCAATAGATAAAACTTCTATCCCTCCAACGTTTACTATATGTTTTATATGTTTTATAATATCTTCTAAAGTACTATTTGAATCATCTCTATCATTCAAAAAATAGTTGCAAAAGTTAATTCCAGTTACACCACCTGAGTTCCCCAAACATCTTATCATATCATCAGTTAAATTTCTAGAATGATTAGTAACAGTTCTCGAGTTTGAATGAGTTGCTATAAACGGCTTTTTAGAATTATTGTAAACATCATAAAACCCACCATCACTAAGATGAGATACATCTATTATCATGCCTAAATCGTTCATTTTTTCAATAACTTCAAATCCAAATTTTTCAAGGCCTTTATCTTTAAACTCCTCAAAACAATTTGGATAACCTATTTCATTTTCATAATTCCAAGTAAGAGTCAAAAATCTTACGCCTAAATCATAGAATTTTTCTAAATTTTTTATATCGCCCTCAAGTACTGCTCCTTCTTCTATTGACAAAAGTGCAGATATTTTATTGTTATTTATGATTTCATTATAATTAGTAGC
Organism: Romboutsia sp.; assembly: GCA_017889265.1. Classification (GTDB taxonomy): domain Bacteria; phylum Bacillota; class Clostridia; order Peptostreptococcales; family Peptostreptococcaceae; genus JAGHEK01. Next base: position 716 of record JAGHEK010000060.1, read on the forward strand.
TAGTGATATATCATTAGAATTTTTATTTAATTCACCTAAAAACCTTTCATACATACTAATACAGTAATCATATGGATTTTTAATATCTTTAGTATCTACAAAAAGCGCAAAAATTTGTGCTAAAGAGTTAGCTTTTTTTAGTTTTTTTATATCTACACATAAATTATTTTCATATAATTTTTTATCATTTCCCATAAGTAAATCCATAGTATCACAATGTAAATCTACAAGTCTCATAAACGCCCCATAAATTATTTATTAAAAATTTTAGAAAAAGCATTTTTAATCATATCTATAATACTTTTATCTTCTTCCTTAAGTATATATTTTTCATAATTACCTTTTAAGATGTCTTCTCTTTTTTGTATTCTTTCTTGTTTTCTTATTTTATATTCAACTTCTCTTTTTTGTTTCCTTTTTTCTGATTTGATATTAATAAAAAATAATATCAAAGTTAATAAAAACATTATTAATATTTCCATATTTTAAAATACCTCTAAATAGATTATATCAATACTATTTTATCTTAAAATATAAAAAAAGGATAGGAGAAGATCCTACCCCTATTTTTTATTTACTAAATTTCATAACTTTAACAGTTTCTGCTCTTGTTGTATCGTTTTTAGGACCAAACTCATCATTTCCATAACCTTGTAATACTGACATATCTTCTAAAGCATCTACGTAAGGTTTTGCCCAATTAGATATCTTATCAGAATCTTTGAAGTTTATCTTTCCATCACCTTTTGCACCTTTGATAGTAGCTATTATTTTTGCCATTTCTTCTCTTGTTATTTCATCATTTGGTCTAAATGTTCCATCTTCATAACCATTTATATATCCAGCTTCTTTAGCTATTGAAACCTCATCATAATACCATTTATCTTTAGATACATCTTTAAAGTTATCTTGAGATTTTTGGTTGAATCCAAATACTTTATTAACTATTTTTATGAATTCTGCTCTAGTTATACTATTATCTGGTCTAAATGTACCATCACCATAACCATTTACATATCCTTTATCTAAAAATTCTTGGATATAAGACTTAGCCCAGTGATTATCTATATCTGTAATTACTGGAGGAATGTATGGTGGATCAATCGTATCATCTGTTGTATTGTCCACTGGAGGTTTAACAGTATCATCTGTTGTATTTCCTCCACTTGTATCATCATTAGCATTTGGTACTATAGTATAGTTATTATTTTTAAAGCTAATATCCGATAATTTTGAACTGTACTCAACATTATCAACAGATACATATTTATACTCAACAGAATCACTTGGAGATATATTACAAGTTGCACTAGTAGCAGTATCAGAACTTGGTTTTAAATCAACTTCTAATATTTCCATTTTACAAGATTCTACTTTTGGTAAACTAGTTTCTGATGTTATAAATACATCTATAGTATCATTTGCATCATTATATATATAGTTTGCTTTTATACCATTTTCTTTAAAAACTTTTTGTATAGATTCTGGCATTCTTATAGATGAATTATCCTTTTTTAATTCTACATTTCCATCAAGCTTTATACTAAGTTGTACTGCTTTTGGTATATCTCTAATACCAGATTTTTCTTCTATAGCTTCTTTTTCCGCATCATTATCATAATCTATTTCAGCTTTTTTATCAACATTAGATAAATAAACTTTTAAAGTATCACTATCAACATTTTCAACATCTAATTGTAAAAGTATCTCATTAGATTTAGAAGTTATATTTCTTTCGTTATTAGCTGCATTAACTATTGCATTAGTTCCAACTAAAGCCGACGTTACTATGATACCTGATGCTATCGCTTTTTTTATACTAGGTTTTAATTTTCTCATAACTCTCCCTTTCCTAATAATATGATAAAAATTTATCTTCTTATTTGTAAGTTTTTATCAACTTCCACAACATCAAGATTTGATAATGATCTTGTTTTAGTTAAATCTATAGTTGGTAAATTATTTATATCAATATCAACATAGAAACTATCACTTACTAATCTTTGATCTACTGGTGCACCTTCTTCATTTAATTTGTTATATCTATAAAGTTGTGCTTTTATAGATGTTCCTTTTATATTAGGTTCTCCATTTATAGTAGCTTTTTGTTGATCAGGAGTTATCCAGTAAATATAAGTTCCTTCTGCTACTGCTCCTAACTCACTACCTTCTGGAAGTTTTGCTAAAAGTATAGATTGAGATTCAAGTGCAAAGTTTTCATTATCCTCATTTAATATTAGCGGAACATTAAATGCAGGGTCTCCTTTGTATTCTCCCATTACTATTATAGAGTCTTTTGGTATAACTTTACCTGGTGCATAAGTGTAATCCGATGCTAATTTTCCAACTCCATTTTGATAATTTTGGTCATTATTATCAAGACCTATCTCTATATTATCTCCTGTTGGTCCAAGTATATCAAGTTCTGCAACAGATATAGTTTCTGCTCCTTTTGCAACTAACTTAATGTATTTAGCGTTATATGCCCATAATTGGTTGTTATCGCTACTTCCATTTTCATTAAAGAATATCTTATTTTCTCTAGTTGTATCAAAAGTTCCACTATGAGCTTTTGTCCAAGAAGAACCGTCTTCACTTACATATACTTCGTATTTGCTTATTGGATTATATGCAGTAGATTTATTGCGGCTAAATAAGTTCTTTAAACTGAACTTAGAAGTTGTCTTTTTAGGTGGAGTATATTTAAGTCCAACAACAGATTTACTATTTCCTAAATCAACAGTTATATATGGGTCTCCTTGTGCAGTATGACCACATTCATCTGTATACTTACTTGCTTCATAAACTGTATCAGGGTTGTTATCTATTATTTTCTTTATACTTCCATCTTGAACTTGACCATGTCCTGATTCTTCATTTGCTACATCATCTACACCTCTTGTATTAGTATCAAATGTAAATCCACTTTCAGCCAAACTTCCATCATGATTAACTTTTACAGTACCAACTTTAAATGTATCAGTAACATTTAAGTTATAATCGTATGCTCTTACGCTATATTCAAATACTCTATTATTTAAAGAATCTATTATATCTGTATATTCAGTTACAGTATTATTTTTATCTCTTACAACAAATCCACATGGAACTTCTTCTACTCCATCAGATGTTGCTTGTTTTCTTATTATTTCGTATCCAAATATCTTATCATTATCTTTGTCTACGCTAAATTGAAGAGGTACTTCTTTTTTGTTTATATAAGATTTATCTTTTATTCCATCTCCAAATGTACCAGTTACAGTTACACCTGTTGACATATTTAAAGATGCTATATCATTATTTTCAAGAGCAGTCAATCTCTTTCTTCTAGCTTCATCATTTAGATAGTATATAGCCTTATCTTCTTTTGGATAATTCATCTTATCTAAATATTTATTACTTTCAGGACTAGCTACTATTCCCCACTTTTCAAAGAATTCTCTTAAATCTTTTCCTACAGCATCTGAACTTCTAATTAAGAATGTTTGAGCCACTCTATCGTGTCCTTGTTCTGATGGTGCTATACCTTTTTCTCTAGTTACTCTATATAACTTAGCATAGAAAGTATCATTTGATATATCACCATCTTTATTTAATTCAAGCATATCAAAAGTATTTTCATTGTCATATGCTAAATGAAGTTGCCAGAACATTCCTAAACCAACAGACCCTTTAGCTACACCTTCACTTTGAGACGTTACTTTCTTATAAATATCAGTGTATGTTCCACCTTCTAATCTAGATGCAGTAGTATCATCAAATGTTTGAGTTATTAATGATAGTATATTGTTAGTTACTTCTGGATAAGTTAAACCTGCTCTGTCATGAACGTGTCCTATTTCATGTCCTATTCCCCATCCAAATAGATATCCATCTTTGTTAACAAGTTTACCATTTTCTACTTTGAATGGAATACCTTTCATAACATCAGGAGTAGAACCAAATCCTATACCAACATGGTGAGCTGATGCATACATGAATGCACCTGGGAACATTCTTTGATATTTAATGTTCATACGGTTCTTACCTTTTCTATTTTCGTTGTAGTATTGGTTTTCGCTCTTTCCACCTAACTCATCTAGCGCATTATTAGTTATTTGACCATCTCCATCAAAGTCAATAGGTGCATCTATTATACCTTGTTGTAAGAAAGAAACTTCCATCATTTGCTCCCAAGCAAGAAGTGTTTCATAAACTCTATCTACCATTTGATCTTCAGTAGTTAATCCATCTTCTATACCTTTTAGTATTTGAGTAGCAGGTAAAGATAACATTATATTATCTCCTTCTATTTCAGTACTATTTAATATAGAAGTTTCTTCATCGTAAGTGTAAATATTATTTACACGGTCAGCTTGAGTTGGATATTTACTCGGTAAATCTTTAACATAACTTTTAAGCTCTTTTATATAAGTTCTTATAAGATCTTTAGCTTCTTGCTCTTTTGATTTATCTGATATAATATTATTTACATTTAAGTGTGGTATTTCAGTTCCTCCACTAACTCTAACTTTAACTTGATCCCCTTCTTGGAAGTTTCTATTAGAGAATCTTAAATATAAGTTTCCACCTTTTTCGCAGTCCATATTGAATGCTGACTCAGGAATAGTTATTTCATTTTTACCTACTTTTAATTCTTGAGAGTAAGTTTGTATAGCAGTGTTACTTTCTCCATAATGTTGTGATATACCTAATTGGAATGTAGTATTTTGGTATCCACCAGTTTTTCCAATATATATATTTATCTTATCTCCTGGCTTAACAGCTACACCTAATGACTGCCAATCATTACTTTGACCTAAATTATTTCCTGGCCAATGGTTAGAAATTTTTGCATCTATAGGTATTAATTCATCTTTTAAATCCTTATCTTGAAGTATATCTTCTGCTCTTTGTATAGCTACTAAAATATCTTCTCTTTGTGGATGATATTCTCTAGATACTTCATCTCTAGTATTAGCACGAAGTCTTAAAGCATCTATAGTACCTTGAGTTACAGTATCTTTTATAGTTAATTGTAGAGGGTCATTAAATAAATCTTTAACTTCATTTTCTAAGCTGTCATAATGATAGAATTTCATTTCAGATATACTTACAGTATTTCCTGCATATACCGAAAGATTAACTTCAACTTTTCTAGCTGTAACAGGTTTATTAAGCTTTAACTGCATGTATCTTTGACCATTTTCTCCTCTTTTTTCTGTAAGAGTTATATCATTTTTATTTAAAACTTCAATTTGATTTCCATTTTCATCATATAATCTCACCTTAGCTTGAAAAGGCATTCCAAATCCAGAACCATCTAACTTAGTAGATAAGTTTATTGTATCAAAAGTATAATCTTTATCGAAAGTAACTATAGGCATTCTTTGACCATAGTCAACTCCTCCATCCCAGTCTCCTAAAACCCAAGCTGTTTTAAAATCTCCATCAACTATATTGTTTATATCAGTTTTATCACTCTTAGCCGTATCAACATTTACTATATGGTTAGTTAATCCACTATCTGAATCAGTGTTTATAAGCTTATATTTAGGCATTTGAGGTTCTTTAATTGCAGCAGTTTTAATTAAATAACTCTCAGATAACTCTCCTGTTCCATGGTGGTTAGTTGCAGTCATCATTACTTCATAAGTAGTTTCATCTTCTAAACCTTCTATAGTATAGCTAGTTTTATCTGTTATTAACTCATCTTTATCAGTCTTTTGAGCTGGAGTTAAATTAGCCGCACCATCTGGTATATCATTACTTGGATTAGTATCTACATAATCTTTGTTAGGGTCATTAGCCTTTATCCAAGCTCCTTTTTCATCTGCTTTTCTATAATATATATCAAATTGTTTTGCTTTACTATGGTTTTTCCAATTCACCTTTATAGCTTTATACTCACCTGTTAAAGTTATTCCATGAGGTCCTTCTGGAATACCTTCTGGTACAACCTGAAGTTCAACTATTGAATCTTGTCCATAGTTATTAGCTCCCTTTAATTCTTCAGTATAAGCATCATTTACTTGAGAAGATGCATTTTTATCTAGGTTACCAGTAGTTACATTCCAAGCATGATTTACATAGTTTTTATCAACATTATCAGGCTTACCATCTTTATCATTTTTGTTAGTTTCTAAGTTAGTAGTCCCTACTTTATTTTTGTCATAACCATCTTGCTCATCTTTATATCCACTTTGCCAATCTTTACCGTTTAATGATTGAATACTTACTCTATATACTGCATAAGGTTTTATACCAGCAACCTTTAAAAAGTTATCTGCTGTTTTATAAATAGTTTTTGAAAGTACTTTTCCTTCTTCATTTACTTCCTCTAACTTTATTTCATATCCAGTAACATTTTCTTCATGGTTCCAACTTACAAATAATTCTTCTTTACCTATTTGAGTTTTACTAGTGAATTTATTTATAACAGGAACATTCATTTTAGGCTTTGGCATTTCTTTATAAACATTATTTAAAAACTCAACTTTAGCTATTTCAGTTAAATTTTTATTTCCTCTAGTACCAGTTACTTTTATTTTTATTTCAGCAACAGCTACTTGTTCACCTAAATCAACATTTATAACCTCATCTGCATTTCTAGCCGCGTAAGTAGCTGTATTATCAAATGGAACTTCTTTTGTTGTGCCATCTGCATCAGTTACAACTACAACTCCTTTAGAAGGAGCATTTTCTCCACTTGGAACAGTTATAGATACTTGTTCTAACTCTTGAGGAGTATCAAAACCTATTGGTATTTCTATTGGAGAAGTTTCAGATACAACTTCTTTTGACTCTATAGTCGTAGTAGAAGTACTGTCTACAAATAAATTTTTTATATCTCCATTTATAGTAACACCCGTAGTATTTACAGTTATTTTACTTAAATCTAAAATAGCATTAGTTTTTTCTATCTTAGCTTCTTTTTCTTTTTTATCTATATTTGGATGAACATAAGTTAAATCTACTATATCAACTTTACCATCTCTATTTAAATCATATTTAGCATCAGTTGATTTACTTCTGATTTTTTCTATTAAAGTTTCATAATCAGAATTAGTTACTAGATCCTTTCCATCAACATCTCCTGCTAAAAACACTCCGTTGTATATTATGTCATCACTAGTAGTAGTATCATCAGAACCTAAATAAGTCTTATCTGAAGTCCCAAGAGAAACCCTCTTAGATGTATCATCTAATGCTATATTCTCTACGTCAGCAGTTTTATACCCATCACCCGATATCTCTAATGAATAATTTCCTTTATCTAAATTACTAAAAGTTAAATGATAAAACTCAACGTCTCCTTCAGTAGTTAAATCATTTCTTTTTGAATCTAATGCTCTTACACTATAACCGTCCCCAGTCATATTATCAGAACCTAAATTTATAGTTTTTAAAGCACTCCCTTTATCATCTTTTAAAACTACTTGTATGTTAGTTTTGCTAGCTTCTAAAAACTTTATAGGTAAAGAGAAGTTTATATCTACTTCTATATCACCTTTTGCCTCAACATTAGTTTTAGTATTATTTATATTAACAACATCAATATTGTCAACTTTAACATCACTTGGTGTACTAACATCAACTGTATTATTTGAAGTAGTTTCACTTGTAGTAGTTAAACTATTTTCTAGTGTAGCAGTTGTACTATCTATTGTAGCATCAGTAGTATCTATTGCATAAGAAAATGAGTTTATATTACTCGCAAGTAAAGTTAAAGCTACTGTACTTGATATTTTTCTTTTCATACCTTATATCTCCCTCTTTAAAATTTCATAATATATAATTATATTTATATATATTATATCATATAGCATACATATTCGACAATTTTTTAGTGATTAAAAATAAAAAATTAAATTTTATTAATGTTTAAATTTAGCAAAACTACCATTTACTGTTTTAGTAACTTCTAGTTTAGAAGGTATTCTTTCTTTTAATTCATTTACGTGAGATATTATACCTATTAATCTTCCATTATTTTGCAGTTGTATAAGTATATCTATAGCATCTTCTAAAGATTTAGAATCTAATGTTCCAAAACCTTCATCTATAAACATGGTATCTAATTGAATACCACCTGTATTATGTTGGACAACATCAGAAAGACCAAGCGCAAGTGCTAAGGAAACTTTAAAACTCTCCCCACCTGATAAAGTAGTAACAGACCTTGTTTTTGATGTATGTGTATCATAAACATCTAGCTCAAGACCTTTTTTACCTCTTTTTGATAGATCTTCTTTTCTTACTAAATAATACTGCTTTGAAGTTATTTTTTCTAATCTTTTATTAGCTTCTTTTAAAACATCATCAAAATAACTAACTAAAACAAAAGTTTCTAAAGTTACTTTATTAAAATCAGTTCCATTTGCCATTTTTGAAAGTTCCTCTAACATAGCAAACTTCTCATATTTTTTATCTATAATATCAACCTTTTTTTGTATATTTTCAAGTGTTTCTTCGTTATTAGAAATACAAATTTTTTGTTCACTTATATTCTCGATTATTTTTTCTTTTTTACAAACCAAATTATTTTTTTCTACAGTTAATTCATAAACATCAATGATATTAAATCCTTTTAGTTCATATTCTATCACTTTTAATTTTTCCCTTAATAGATTCATTCTTTGATTATATGAGGCAATATCTTTTTCAATCTTACTAAGTTCATTTTCAGATAATTTCACACTATAATACTCATCTAAATTATTAAAATTAACTTTTATAAAATCGTAAAATTTAGTTTCATATTCGTTCTTTGATTTTTCCAAAGACTCTAAATTTTTATTTATTTGACTTAATTTAACTTCTTCTTTTTCTAAATATAGATTTAAATTATTATAATCCTCACTTACTTTTTTTACTTTTGATTGTAAAAAATCTAATTCTTTTTTAGTTGACAATATAATTTCATTTAAATAATCTAAATCTTGATATTTAAGTTCTATCTTATTTTTTATATCTAATAATTTATTTTGATTTACTAATTTATCAGAATTTAGAGTATTTAACTTTTCCTTTACTTGTTCTATTCTTTTTTCATAATCTTCTATGCTATTTTTTTCTTTCTCAATAGATAGTTTAGTTTCTTCTAATTCATTCTTTTCTTTTTCTAATATTTCAATATCTTTTTCAATATTTTCTATATCATTTTTCAAACCAATACCTATTTTAACTATGTCTTCTTTATCGTATGATATTATGATATCACCTAAATTTTCTTTTTTAGAATTTATATTAGTTTCATAAGCTACATATTTTTTTTCTAATGTATTTTTTTCTTCAGTTATTCTTTTTAATTCTTCATTATTTTTTTCAATTGATATTTTAAGTTCTTCTAATTCTTCTTTTGTAGGTATATTATCTTTAGTTTTAATAGGATTAGGGTGATGAATACTTCCACATACAGGACAAGGCATACCCTCTATTAAATTTTTAGCTAAAAGTATTGCCTTACTATTTATGAATATATCATTTTTAATCTCATACTCTTTAGATAAAACTTCATTTTTTGACTTAATCTTCGACATTTCAATATCAACTTTTTGTAATTCTTTATTTATATTATCTATATTGTAAATATTTTCGTACAAATCTCTAAGTATAGCTCTATCGTTTTCTTTTTTTAATTTATCATCTCTTTTAATTTTTAATAAATCATTTTTTTTATTAATTTCATTTATTATATCTGGTAAAGTTTCATTTTTTCTTTTAAATTCAAAAAGTTTTTTCGTGTACTCCTCACACTTATTTTCATTATCTTTAATTTCTAAATCTATTTGTTTTAGATTTTTTTCAATATCTGGTATGATAGAAACTTCTTTTGTATAAGTGTTTAGCAATAATAAGCTTGATTTTTTCTCATCTAAGTTTTTATTATATTCGTCTAGTTTATCGTACTCTTTTTTTATATTAATTAAATTTTCTTTTAAAGAATTTCTATTTTTTTCTGTAAGTTCTTTCTGTTGTATAACCTCTTTTATGCTATTTATTTGACTTTTTAGAATTTTTTCAACTTCAGATATTTTTAAGGCATTTTTACCTTTACTTAAAGTATCATTTAATTTATCTATTTCTTGTTGTTTTTTCTCTAGGTTTTCTAATTCATTTTTAATATTTTCTTTTTCTTGAAACTTTTCATTTAGCTGTGTTGCTTTTAAAATTTCTTCTTGCTTTTTATTTATATTTTCATCTATTATTAAAATTTCTTTTTCATGTTCTTTTAGAATTTCTTTTTCTTTTTGTATATAGTTTTCAAGTTCCTTTATTATATGTAAATCCAACTTATCTTCTTTTATTAGATTATATAAATCACTATCTTCTTTAGCCTTTATCGTTTTAATATTTATATCTATCTCTTTTTTTGTATCTTTTATTTCATATTCTAAATTTTTAGCTTTTTCTTTTAAATCATTTTGTATTTTATTATAATATTCAGTTCCAAAAATTTTTCTTAATATCTCTATTTTTTCATCAGTTTTAGAATTCAAAAACTCTCTAAAATCACCTTGAGGAATCATTACTATTTTTCTAAATTGTTCATTAGTAAGACCTATAACCTTTTCTACCTCATTTTTTATATCAGATAATCTAGTTATAGGCTCTTTTCCTATTTCCATAAAAGTAGCCTTAGGTTCTTTTTCTATTTCTCTATCACCCTTTTTTGATTTGGTTAATTGTTTCGGACTTCTTTCTATTTTATATCTTTTACCTTTTATCTCAAATTCAAATTCAACACTAGTTAAAGGTCCATCTACACCAACGAAATCACTTCTAAGTTCATTAACTTCTCTTTTTTTCCCGCTAGTTTCTCCATATAAAGCATAATAAATAGCATCAAATATTGTTGTTTTGCCCGCTCCTGTTTGGCCAGTTATTACAAATATATCGTCTTTTAAATCATTTTTAAAATCCAGTTCAACACAATTAGCATAAGGACCAAATGCAGTCATTTTTAAATAGATAGGTTTCATTTTACTCCCCCTTGTTTATATCTTCTATTGAAGTTATTATTATTTGCTTTTGTTTTTCTGATAAATCATTGTTTGTATTATACTTATAAAATTCCTCAAATATCTCAATAGGAGTTTTATTTTTTCTATCTTTATTACTAAGTTCGTTAGTATAAATACCTCTGTTATTATCAATTTCTAAAATCATTATATTTTTATAAACTTTTCTAAGTTTATTCATAGGCTCTATAAGTTCATTTTCATCAGTTAAGATGACTTTTATATAATCATCATCATTTTCGTTAGAAAAGTCATTTATTATATCTTCTAATTTTCCTTTTTTAGTAATCATATTCTTTCCTGAATTTAATAAAAGAAGTTCATAATTAATTTCACCTTTTTTACCTATATTAACCATCAAAATACCTTTTTCATCATTTTCTTCTGAAAAAGAGTATTTAAGCATAGAGCCCGAATATCTTATATTCTCTTTGCCTACCTTTTGATGTTTATGTAAATGACCTAAAGCTACATAATCAAATTTATCAAACAAACTAGACCTAACATACTCTTTCCCTCCTAAAACTAATGGTTTTTCTGATTCTGTAGTTTCTATTGTTGAGCTTGAGCTAACGTAAGAATGAGTCACTAAAATATTTCTTTCTTTATCATTAAAATTTTTTATACTATTTAATAAACACTCCATAGCATCATCAAGTGATTTTACATTCTCATTTTTATATAATTCTCTTACTATTTGATAATCAGAAAAAGGAATCATATAAAAATTCACATCTCCATATTCATCTTGTAAAACTACCTTTTTTATTTCATTTTTTAATTTACCTTCTATATAAAACCCTAATTTTTCAAATATCTTATTTCCATACTCTATAAGATTTGCTCCATCGTGATTTCCCGAAATAGCAATAATCGGTGTTTTTAATTTCATAAGTACATCACTTACAAATCCACTAAAAACGTCTATGGCAACAGAACTAGGTATACTTCTATCATATATATCACCTGCTAATATAAGTACATCGGGTTTATATTTTTTTATATATTCTTTAGTTTGTTCTAAAACTATTTTTTGGTCTTCTATCATAGAAAAACCATTTAAAATCTTTCCTATATGTAAATCCGCCATATGAAATATTCTCATTTTATCTCCATCCTCTATTATTTTTTATGCTATTATAACACAAAAAGAGCAAGATTTTCATCTTGCTCATCTATTTTATATAAGGCATAGGATTTGTATGCTTACCATTTATTCTTATTTCAAAATGTAAATGCGGTCCTGTAGAATTTCCAGTTGAACCAATCCTTGTTACTACTTGACCTTTTTGTACTCTATCTCCTTTAGAAACAACCAAAGAACTATTATGTGCATATAAAGAAACTTTTCCATCATCATGTTGTATCATTAAAGTATTACCATATCCCCTTTGAACTCCCGCAAATATAACAACTCCATCATCTATTGCTACTGCTGGAGTTCCAGTTGGTGCAGGTATGTCTATACCCGTATGCATTTTTTGAACTCCGAATATCGGATGTATTCTATATCCATAAGGAGAACTTATTCTACTAATTCCCGGAACTGGCCAAGAACCACTTGATATGACACCTATTTGCTCATCTGATAGAACAATTTGTTTAGTTAGTTCTTCTATTTCTTTTTCTAATTCATTTTCTTCTTGTTCAAGTTTTAATTTAAGTTCTTCTAATTTTGCTTTATTATCATTTAAAGTTTTATTATTATTTTCTAAAGAAACTCTTAAACTTTCTACTTCTTTCTTTTTAGACTCGACAGTCTTTTTATTATTTTCAAGTTCCGATTTGTTATCATTTAAAGTTTTTAGTAATTCTCTATCTTGTTCAACAACTTGTTTTACCATATATATATTATCGAATAAATCAGATATAGACTCACTACTTAATATAACTTCTAAATATCCTAAAGAACTATTAGATTCCATAACTTTTATTCTTTCACCTAATAATTCTTCATTTTTTTCTATTTCAATTTTTAAATCTTCAGACTTTCTAGTTAAACTTTCAATTTCACTATCTAGACTAACTATTTGATTATTAGTATCTTCTATTTTTTTTTGAATTTCCTGTATATCTAAATCTAGAGCTTCTATTTCTTTAGTTATTTTTTCTTGCTCATCTTGATTAACTTCAAGTTTTTTTTCCAAACTTTCTTTAGTTTCTTTTTTTTCTTCTTCTGCATAAATCTGTGTTGATCCACCCACAATTATGGCACTTGCTAATAACGATATTGCCTTTTTCACTAAATCACCTCTAAATTTTTAAATATTTCTTAACTGAAATAATACTCCCTAAAACACCTATACTAACACCCGTTACTAAAAGTACAGGTATTATAAATATACTCAGTTGTTCAATAGGAATCATAACACTAGTTTTCATAGACATTAAAAGTAAATTTATCTTCTCTACTATATATCCATAAGAAAAAATACAACTTCCTATCGCAATTAAAGAACCTAAAAATCCTATCATAAAACCTTCAACAACGAATGGTGATATTATAAAAGCATTACTTCCTCCAACACATTTTATAATTTGTATTTCTTCTTTTTTGCTATATACCTGACTTTTAATAGTATTTGATATTAATATAAGACATATAAAAGTTAAAAATATTATAAGTAAACTACCAAACTTTTTAATAGTATTTGATATACTAATAAAATTTTTCATAGCATCTTCATGATATTCTATGTCTACTATACCTTCTATACTTCTTATCTTTTCAACTACTTCATCACTCTTTGCTGTATCTTTTATAGTTACAATATAATAGTTATCAAGTGGGTTATCAATCCCCTCTAAAAGATATGAATCCTCACCCCAACTCTTTTTAAGTTCCTTGAAAGCATCTTCTTTTCCTTTAAATTCAATACCTTCTATATTATCAATAGTTTCTATATTCTTTTTGATGACTTCTTTGTCAAAATTACTGTCTATAGATACTCTTATTTCATTAACTTCTTCCCTAGTCATATTAACAAATTTATTTATATTAACTACTAAACTAAGAACTATTCCAAGTATTATAAGAGATGCACTAACAGATATAATAGATAAAAAATTCATCATCTTATTTTTTAATAAACTCTTTAAACCTTGCTTTATACTATATATAATCTGACTCATAATAATCCCTCTTAGTATCTCTTACTATCGTTTTTCCTTCAATTTCTATTATTCTATACGGAAACTTATTTACAATTTCCATATCATGTGTTGCCATTATAACTGTAACACCTTCTTTATTTATATCTTTTAATATATTTAATATTCTCATAGAGTTTAAAGAGTCTAAATTACCAGTACATTCATCAGCTATCAAAATAGACGGTTTATTAACTATCGCCCTTGCTATTGCAACTCTTTGGCATTCACCACCAGATAATTCATGTGGATAATTTTTAAACTTACTAGCTAATCCAACTTTTTTTAAAACCTCGAAAATTCTAGGTTTTATATCTTTTGGATTTGCACCTACTGCTCTCATAGCAATTTCTATATTTTCATAAACAGTCTTTTCTTTTAATAACCTAAAGTCTTGAAAAACTATCCCAAAATTTCTTCTATAAAGATGAACTTTATTTTGCTTAATTTTTGAAACATCAGTTCCAAGTATAGTAAGTCTTCCAGAAGATATTTTCTCTTCTCTAGTTAGTAATTTCAGGAAAGTAGATTTACCAGCACCAGATTTACCTAATAAGAATACAAATTCTCCTTGGTTTATTCCTATATTTATATTTTCTAATGTATTTTGATTATCCGAATAGCTTTTACAAACATCGCTAAATTTTATCATAAAAATCACTCTCCTTTGTTGAACCTTTTTATATAATAATATTTTAGATTTATTAATTATTTGTTAAAATGGTTGCAAACTCAATAATTTGAATATTCTTGATAAAATTATACTTCTTTAATATATTATACATCTTTGTTACTTTTTTGTAAACTTATTTTTCTATAACGTATATCGACTATACAACAATTATCGACATATTTCTTGTATTTATTATATTTCCATATTATAATTGTAATATGAATTTTAAAAAGGGGGTAATATTTGTGAAAAATTTCAAAAATCTAAATATAGGTAAAAAACTATCTGTATCATTCGCGATAGTTGCAATTATTTCAATAGTATCGAATTTATACACTTTTAGTGGATTACTTAGAGTTGGAAATGGTAGTGAATACTTTTTCTTAAAAAACTATAAAGCAACAGAAGAAGCACTTTCAATTTGTGCTGATATAAATTCAATAGACCAAAATGTTGCTTATCAAGTTTACGACCCACAACCAGCAGATTATTCTGCGACTATTTTATCAAAAATCGAAGAAATTAAAAAATCTATTGATATACTTAAAGAAGCAGTTCCTGAAGAAAATGAATCTATCGATTTTATTAAAGAAAACCTATCAACCCTTGAACAAGCATACCAAACTATAAATCAGCTTGATTTACAAGGAAATGTACAGGGAGTTAATGCTATAATACTAGATTTAAATAGCGATTATAATTTAGCTTATTCTAAAATAAGAGATAAAGCTACTGAACTTCACGAGAATATATCAGTTTTAGCAAATGGTTTTAATAGCGAAATCCAAAAAGTATTTTCAAAAACTAAAAATATAGCAATACTTTCTATAATAACATTTATTGTATTAACTGTAGTAATAGTTAGAATTATGAAACATAATTTAAAAACTCCTATACTAGAGTTAGAGGCTGCGGCAAACAAAATGTCTGAAGGAGACTTCGATATAACTATAAATTATGAATCAAATGATGAACTTGGTGTATTAGCAAAAAGTATATTAAATGTATCTACTAAAATAAAAGATATTATAGGTGATACTGTCTATAATTTAAATCAAGTTGCATCTGGAAATTTTGATGTTGAAACTAAAACTGAGTATGTTGGAGTTTTCAGCTATATAGAAAAATCTATAGTTAAAATAACTACTGATTTAAGTAGTACAATAAACCAAATAAATGAATCTTCTAACGAAGTTAGTTATTCATCTGATCAAGTTGCCCTTGGTGCACAAATGTTAGCACAGGGTTCAACAGAACAAGCAAGCTCTATCCAAGAATTATCTGCTACTGTAAGCGATATTTCAGAAAAAATTAACTATACTGCTGAAAATGCAAAAAGAGCTAACGAGTTATCTATGAGTGCAGGAAATGAAATGCAAGAAGGTAACGAGCAAATGAAACAAATGGTTAAGGCAATGGAAGAAATATTATTCACATCTCAAGAAATAGGTAGAATAATAAAAACAATAGATGATATAGCATTCCAAACTAACATATTAGCACTTAATGCAGCAGTAGAAGCAGCAAGAGCTGGAAGTGCTGGTAAAGGATTTGCCGTAGTTGCTGATGAAGTTAGAAATCTAGCAGAAAAATCTGCAGAAGCAGCTAAAAATACTTCTGTATTAATACTTAATTCATTAGAAGCAGTAGAAAAAGGAAGTAAGATAGTTGATAACACTGCAAACTCTTTAGA
>JAGHEK010000061.1 GCA_017889265.1 Romboutsia sp.
AGTCTTTATATAGCTTTTATTATTTCTGTAACCATTTTAGCAGAATTCACTAAATCTTCTATTTTTATATATTCTTCTAATGTGTGTGCGTTAGTCATACCAACACCTAAATTAACTGCTTTTATACCGTTTTTATTTAATATATTAGTATCACTTCCACCACCAGTAGATGCTATATTGCTTTCTACCGACATATTAGCAAATGCTTTTTTAGCTATTTGAACTATTTCATCATTTTCATCAATATTTATAGGCGAATAAGATCTTACAACTTCTATTTCTACTTCTGCTCCAAAATCTTCACCGGCTTTTTTGAATGTTTCAACCATATGGTTAGTTTGTTTTTCTAATTTTTCTTCATTTAAACTTCTAGCTTCTGCAACTATTTCAAGCTCTGGCATAACTATATTAGTAGCTATTCCACCTTTTACTATACCTATATTTGCAGTAGTTTCTTCATCTATTCTAAGAAGATTCATATTTTCTATTGCTCTTGATGCTACCATTATAGCACTTATACCATTTTCTGGTTGAAGACCTGCATGAGCTGGCTTACCTTTTATCTTAACTTTTATAGAATCCTGTGCAGGTGCTTTAGTTATTATTTCTCCAGGTGCTCCACCACTATCTAAAACGAATGCCATATCTGCACTTATTTTTGAATAATCTAAATTTTTAGCACCTCTTAAACCACCTTCTTCACAAATTGAAAATACAACTTGTATATCACTATGTTCTATGTTGTTTTCTTTTATAACTCTTATTCCTTCTAAAATAGCACATATACCTGCTTTATCATCAGAACCTAAAACAGTAGTTCCATCACTTTTTATTATACCATTTTCCTCATCTATTATAGGTTTAACACCTTCCCCTGGAGAAACAGTGTCCATATGAGAACTAAACATTACAGTTTTCCTTTTTTTAGTTCCTTTTAAAGTAGCTATTATATTACCTGTTTCTCCACCTAATTTTTCTCCTGCATCATCAACATAAACACTAAAACCTATTTCTTCTAATTTTTTTATTAATACTTTAGCAACGTTACCTTCTTTAAAAGAAAGACTATTTATTTGTACTAATTCTAAAAATTCATCTATCAATCTTTTATTTTCCAATTTTCAAACCCTCTTTCTATATCCAATTTAAGATATAGTTTAGACTAATATTAAAATAATTTCAATATATTAAACTATTTTAATATTTTTCTAGATTTACATTCTATAAAACAAAGCCAATAACCCAGTGATTCATCTTTATCATCACAACATTGATACTTAGTAAAACCTGTTAATCCTTTATCTGGTTGTTCATTTTTCTTCCCAGGAACTGCATATACATAATATTTTCTTCTGTTGTAATCATCATACTGTACTCCGAACAAATAATGTCTATATTTATAAGATTGCATTATAGAATCACTATACATAGTATAATTTAAACTATTTACATAACCTAAATTAGGCATAGAATATCCACATAAAGTCATAGGATTTATATCTATTTTCCACCATCTAGAACGTTTTATATAATCATACTTAAACGGTTTTACTTCCTTAAAATTCTTAAGACCTTTTTTAATCTGTCTTGGCATAAGAAGTATACCCGGCATATACTTACTTTCTTGAATTTCTTCATTTATTACATCATCTTTAATATACACTTTTTCTATATTCTTATATTCTCTAGGAACTTCTTCATATGCTTTCTCTTTAAGTGCTACTTCCTCAGTAGTTTCATATTCTTTATATTCATCAACTTCAACGTACTCATATTCAGTATAATAATATTCTTCATCTTCTTTGCTTTCTTCATTTTCTTCTTTATCGCTATTTAAAAGAATTTCTTCATAATTATCTATTTTGGCTCCTTTAAATCCTATCAAAGGAATGTTGTCCTCATGTAAAATAGCTATTGCTTTTATATCTATTTCATCATTATCTAAATTAAAAGTATACTCCCCTTTTCCTTGCTCACTAAGGTTAATAACCCCAAGTTCTATTACTTCATTTTTATTATCAATAGCTAAAACTCTATATCCTTCTTTTACAAATCTAAGATTTTCAACATAAAGAGCAATAGTAAAATTCCCATTATTTACTTCTACTTTTGCATAGGCTTTCGGTACAACTCTTTCTTTATTTCTAAAATTTATATCTCTATACTCTAAAATAATATAATCTCTTTTAAATTTCTTCTTCAAAGACATCTATCCCCCTAAAACTTTTTTCTATTAATAATATATGAATTAAAAAATAAAAAAAGTACCTTAATTAGGTACCTTCGAATTTATAACATTAGATAAAGTTGCAAACTCCTCTATCGTAAGAGTTTCACCCCTTCTTTTTTCATCTATATTAGATTGTTTTAAAACTTCTTTTATCTCGTCTTTATTTAAAAATCCAAGACCTCCTAAAGAATTTAAAAGAGTTTTTCTTCTTTGACCAAAAGATGCTTTAACAGTCTTAAAAAATATATCTTCATTATCAACGTTATACTTTTTTTCTTCTCTAACGTGTAACCCTATAACAGTAGAATCAACATTAGGTTGAGGTATAAACATATGTCTTGGAGCTTTTGCCACTATTTCAGTATCACAATAATATTGAACTGCAACAGATAAAGCACCATAATCTTTAGTAGAAGGTTTTGCATTCATTCTATCTGCAACTTCCTTTTGAACCATAACTACAATATCAGTAACAGGTATATTTTCCTCTAAGAACTTCATAACTATCGGAGTAGTTATATAATATGGAAGATTAGCTACTAATTTTATCGGTTTATTATCAAACTTTTCTTTAACTAATTCTTCAATATTCACTTTTAAAATATCGTTATTTACAACTTCAATATTATCAAACTCGCCCAAAGTTTCTTTAAGTATAGGTATTAATGATTTATCTATTTCAATAGCTACAACTTTATCTGCTATTTTTCCCATTTCACGAGTTAAAGTCCCAATACCTGGACCTACTTCTATGATATTATCACCTTCTGATAATCTTGCACCGTTTAATATTTTGTCTATTACATTATCATCTATTAAGAAATTTTGCCCAAGCGATTTTGAAAATTTAAAATTATGCTTTTCAACAACACTTTTAGTAGCTTTATGTGATGAAAGTCTATCCATTTTTTTCTCCTATTCATTTATTTTTTGTAATGCTTCATTAAATTCTTCTCTAGTTACACCGTAATTATTCAATCTATTTAAAAACTGCTTTGCATTTCCATATCCAATACCAAGAATTTTTCCTATTTCATCTCTTTTAAAAGATGACTTACCATCTCCTATAAGACCATTTTTTATTAGATCAATTTGCTTAAATTCTTCTCTTTTTTCCTTACTTTCAACTCTAACTTTTTCAAGTGCCTTTAAAATACTTTCAACACTTGCATTTTCAATACCTATATCCTTGTCCTTTATAGCTTCTTCTCTTGGCAAAAATGCGTGTTTACAACCTGGAACTTCACTAGATATTTTCTTTCTTATTTTTTCACCTGCAAAATCAGGGTCAGTAAAAACTATTACTCCACACCTTTTTTGGGCTTGTTTTATTCTTTCCATTACTCCTTTAGGAAACCCAAAGCCTCCTGTTGTTATCATTTCTGCTTTTACTGCTTTTTTCACTGCAGAAACGTCGTCTTTTCCTTCAACTACGATAACTTCTTTTATCATAAAATCACCTTTTTAATTTATATTTATATATTTTAATATTTATAGATATATTAATCAAGAAAAATTAAAACACCTAGAAAAACTAGGTGTTTTATAAACTATTTAATATTAAACAATTTCTTTGCATTTTCTTTAGTAACTTCACAAACTTTCTCATAAGAAATACCTTTTTCTTGAGCTATCTTATCTGCTACAAACTGAACTAAAGAAGGGTCATTTCTTTCACCTCTATGAGGAGTAGGAGCCATATAAGGACTATCCGTTTCTATAAGTAAATGCTCAAGCGGTATTTCCCTTACTACTTCAACAGTCTTTTTATTATTTTTAAAAGTTACAGTCCCAGGAATAGAAATATAGCAACCTAATTTTATAAACTCTCTTGCAAGACTGGCACTTCCGCTAAAGCAATGTATAACACAACCGATATCATCACTTTTATACTCTTTTATTATATCAAAAGTATCTTGATGAGCATCTCTATCATGCACTATTATAGGAAGTTTTAATTCATTAGCTAATTTAATTTGCTTTATAAACCACTCTTTTTGTAATTCTCTTGGAGAATTATCGTAATAATAATCAAGACCTATTTCTCCAATAGCTACTACCTTATCATTTTTAGTAAGTTCTCTTAAAGTATCAATAGATGAATCGTCTAAACTAGAAACATCATGTGGATGAACTCCAACTGATGCATATATAAAATCATACTTTTTAGAAAGCTCAATACTGTTTTCTGAACTTTTTATATCTGCACCAATGTTTAAGACTAAATCCACACCTTTTTCTTTTAATGAATTTATTAATTCATCTCTATCTTCATCAAATCTTTCATTATCTAAATGTGCGTGTGAATCAAATAACATAATATACTCCTATCTAACTTCTTTTCCGTCTTTGCAACCTTCAACACTTGCAACAAAGATTTCATCGTCTCCTCCTGCAAGTATCATACCTTGAGATTCCACACCTCTTAGTTTAACTGGCGCTAAATTACAAACTACTATAACATCTTTTCCAACCATATCTTCTGGTTTGTACCAAGTAGCAATCCCCGAAACTATTTGTCTAACTTCTGGACCTATTTTTACTTGAGATACTAAAAGCTTATCTGCTTTAGGATGCTTTTTACACTCTAAAACTTTACCAACTCTTAACTCAACTTTATCAAAATCGTCTATACTTATATTTTCTTTATGATCTAAAGGCTTTTCTTTCTTTTCAGAAAAAAGCTCATTTAATTCTTCAACTTCTTTTTCTATATCAAGTCTAGGGAATAATGCTTCTCCTTTAGAAACTTTAATATTTTCACCTAAAAGACCAAAAGTTTTTAAACTTTCCCAATTAGTTAAATTTTCATCTTTTATACCTAATTGAGCATATATTTTGTTTGCAGTCTCATTCATTATAGGATTTATTAAAGTAGCTATTATTCTTATACTTTCACATAAATTATATAAAACAGTATCTAACTTATCTTTGTCTTCTTCGCTTTTCGCTAAAGCCCAAGGCATAGTTTCATCTATGTATTTATTAGTTCTTCTAATTAATTTCCATACACTTTCTAATGCCTCATTGTATTGAAGTTTATTCATCTCATCTTCAAAAACTTCTAATGACTTTTTATAAGTCTCTACTAAACTATCATCAAATTCAGTTTTTACTTTTTTAGTTGGAATTATGCTATCATTATATTTTTCAACCATAGAAATAGTTCTACTAACTAGGTTTCCTAAATCGTTAGCAAGATCTGAATTAAGTCTAGTCACAAAATTTCTATGAGTATAGCTACCGTCTTGTCCAAAAGCAAACTCTCTAAGTAGGAAATATTTAAGAGCATCTACCCCATATCTTTCTATCATCTTTTCTGGGTAAACTATATTTCCTTTTGACTTACTCATCTTATCATTATCAAATAATATCCAACCGTGTCCATAAACTTGAGTGGGAACTTCCTCATCTAAAGCCATAAGTATAGCAGGCCAGATTATAGTATGGAATCTCATTATCTCTTTACCAACTATATGAACATTAGCAGGCCAGAATTTTTTATAATCACTATCATCTTCACTCATATAACCAAGTGCAGTTATATAATTACAAAGAGCATCTACCCAAACGTATATAACGTGTTTTTCATCAAAAGGAACTTTTATACCCCAATCAAAAGTAGTTCTAGTAACACATAAATCCTCTAACCCCTTATCTAAGAAATTAGCAACCATTTCATTTTTTCTAGAAACAGGGAAACAGAAATTAGGGTCTTCAAATAACTTTCTTAATCTGTCTTCATATTTTGATAATCTAAAGAAGTATGCTTCTTCTTTTGCTAAATAAGTTTCTCTACCACAATCAGGACATCTATCACCTTCTAATAACTGAGATTCAGTCCAGAAACTTTCACAAGGAGTACAATATCTACCTTCATACGAACCTTTGTATATATCACCTTGTTCGTATAGTTTAGTAAATATTTTTTGAATTATAACTTTGTGTCTATCTTCAGTAGTTCTTATGAAATCATCATAATATATATCCATAGTATTCCATAGTTTTTTTATATCAGCTATCATAGAATCTAAATATTCTATTTCAGTCATTCCTTTTTCTTTAGCAGTCTTTTGAATTTTTTCTCCGTGTTCATCAGTACCAGTTAAAAACTTTACATCATAACCACAGAAACGTTTAAATCTAGCTATTGCATCTGCTGCAACAGTAGTATATGTATGACCTATATGTAAATTTCCACTTGGATAGTATATAGGCGTTGTTACATAAAAACTCTTTTTCATAAATTTCCTCCTTAGTAAAACTAAAAATTTAAATCAATTATATCATAAATAAATTCTTATACAAACAAAACATAACATATAAAAACGGATGCAATAACTCCTGCAATATGGCTAAGCATAGCACAAGGTAAAGTATGACCAGTATTTTTTATCTTTAAACTCCCATAATAAACTGCCATAGTATAAAATATAGTTTCAGATGCCCCTACAATAGTTGCCCCCATTTTTTCTATCAAAGTATCTATTCCAACCCTACCTACAAGTTCTGAATACATTCCTAAAGCTCCACTTCCAGATAAAGGTTTAATCATTATAAGACCTATTAACTCTTTTGGAATACTCATAAGTTTAGCTATCGGCATAAAAATAAATTCAAGTATTTCTATTCCTTTTCCCGTTTTAAAAATACCTATTGCAAGAAATATCCCTATTATATAAGGCGTTATACTAAATGCACTCTTTAACCCTTCAAATGCTCCTTTTGTAAAACTATCATAAATATCTATTTTTTTAATTCTTCCATAAAAAACTATGTATAAAATTATAAGTGGTATAAGTATATTAGAAAATAACTCCATTATCTTCTCCTTTCAAATATCTTACACGATAAAATAGCAACAACAGTAGAAATAAAAGTTGCAAATAAAGTAGTAAGTATTATTTCACTAGGATTAGCCGAACCTTCATCTAATCTAATTTTTAGCATAGTAAATGGAATTATTTGAATAGACGAAATATTGATAATCAAAAACATAATCATCTCATTACTAGCCGTATCCTTTTTCTTATTTATAGTCTGAAGTTCTTCCATAGCTTTAAGCCCAAAAGCAGTAGCCCCATTACCTGCCCCAACCATATTAAGCGCCATATTCATAACCATATAACTCATAGATTTATGATTTTTAGGAATGTTTGGAAATAACTTTCTCATAAGAGGGCTTATTAAATCTCCTATCTTTTCTATAAGTCCAGAATCTTTGGCTATATTCATAATTCCCATCCAAAGAGCCATAGCACCTGCTAAATTTAATGAAAACTCTATTCCTCTTGATGCTTCATTTAAAATAACTTTATTCAAATCTGGCAAATTATTACTAAAAATACTCCCCAAAATCCCTATAAAAATCATATAAAACCAAATCTTTGCCATACAATCCCCCCTTTTTTAATAATTTTATGTGAGATAAGTATTACTTTATACTTGAAAGTTATATTATATTGTGTTTTATTATTATATAAGATTTATATTTTAATTAAGGAGAATAAGAATGAGAAATTTAACACTTCTTACTGATTTATATCAATTAACTATGTTAAATGGGTATTTTGAAAAAAATATTCACGAAGATATAGTAGTATTTGATATGTTCTTTAGGAAAAATGCGTGTAACGGGGGATATACAATAGTTTGTGGTATAGATCAATTTGTTGAATACATAGAAAATATATCTTTTTCAGGCGAAGATTTAAAATATCTAAAAAGTTTAAATTTATTTTCCGATAAATTTTTAAATTTTCTTAAAAACTTTAAATTTACAGGAAATATATATGCAGTAGAAGAAGGAACTATAATGTTTCCAAATGAGCCAATAATAACTGTAAAAGCTCCTTTATACCAAGCACAACTTATAGAAACTACATTACTTAATATAATAAATTTTCAGTCATTAATAGCTACTAAATCATCAAGAGTTTGCTTTGCATCAGAAGGCGACCCAGTATTTGAATTCGGTCTTAGACGTTCTCAAGGACCAGATGCAGGACTTTATGGAGCTAGAGCATCTATAATAGGTGGTTGTAGTGCTACATCAAACGTACTAGCAGGTAAAATGTTTGATGTACCAGTAGTTGGAACTCAAGCTCATAGTTGGGTTCAAAAATTTGATGCAGAACTTGAGGCTTTTGAGTCTTATTCTGATATTTATCCTGATAAATGTATGCTTTTAATAGATACTTATAATGTATTAAATAGCGGTCTTCCTAATGCTATAAAAACATTCAAAAAACTTAGAGAAAAAGGATACGAACCTTTAGGAGTTAGAATCGACTCTGGAGATTTAAAATATTTATCTAATGAATGTAAAAAAGAATTAGATAAAGAAGGTTTCAAAAATATAAAAATAACTGCTTCTAATGATTTAGATGAATATACTATATCGTCTTTAAAATCACAAGGCGCTTCTATTAACGCTTGGGGGGTTGGTACTAAACTTATAACCAGTGCAGAATCACCTTCTTTAGGAGGAGTTTATAAACTATCTGCATCTTTTAAAGACAATAAATTTGAGCCTAAGATTAAACTATCAGAAAATCCAGAAAAAATAAGTAATCCCGGATTTAAAAAAGTATTTAGAATATACGATAAAAATAACAAAGCTCAAGCCGATTTAATAACTTTACACGACGAAGTTATAGATACTACTAAACCACTTGAAATTTTCCACCCTGTATATACTTGGAAAACCAAAACTTTTAATGAATATAGTATAAAAGAACTTCTTAAACCTTTATTTATAAATGGAAAATGTGTGCATACTAAAAAAACTGTTATGGAAATTAAAAAATACGTTCAAGATGAATTGAACACTCTTTGGGACGAATATAAACGTCTTTTAAATCCTCAAATATATAAAGTTGATTTATCTAAAAAATTATGGGATTTAAAAACTGATATGATTGACTCTAAAAAATAATTTTTTTATAAAACTAAAAAAGCCCTCTACTTAATGTAGTGGGCTTTTTAATTATATTAAACTAAATATTTATCAATGATTTTATTAAACTTATCTTCTTGATTATATACAAAGTCTTCAAATGTAGTTCCTAATGCTTCTATTTCCTTGTAAAGTTCTAATAAGAATACTTTAACTTCAACTTCTTTGATATCTCCATAAACTTTACCAAATCTTGATATTCCAACTCCAACCTTACCACCTATGCTTATCTCATAAACAGGAGTAGAAACATTATCTATTCTTTTATTCTTACCAGAAAGTCCAATAGCACCTATTTGAGGAACTCCACAAGAGTTAGGACAACCTGATATGTGAAGACTTGGAAGTATATCTTTTTTACACTTATTATCATCAAAATATTTAATTACATCTTCAAGTAAATGTTGACTATTTGAAACTCCCATTTGACAAGTTGGAACTCCTATACAAGCAACACTTTGGTCTAATCTAGTTTCTGCACTATATTTGCTAGTTAAATCTAATACTCTTTCAGCTTCTTTACCATTTAAATTTAATACATAAAAACCTTCAGTCATAGAGCTTCTAACATGAATATTTTCCATTTCATTTAATTCATCTATTAAGTCTTTTAAATCACTTACTCTAAATTGTCCACAAACAGGATGAACATAAACTGAATATAATCCCTCTTGTTTTTGAGCAAATAATCTTGAATGTTTTAACTCTGTTTTAACTCCGTTTTTTGTATAGTCAATAGGAGTTATAGTTAAATCAAGTCCACCTTTAGCTTTTACATCTTCTAAAGCCTTCTTATACTCGCTTCTAAATCCATCTTCACCTAAAGTATCTATCATATATCTTACACGAGCTTTATTTTTATTTTCATAGTTTCCTTTTCTTTCAAACATTAATACCATAGCATCAATATGATATAAAATATCTTTTGCATCTATTATTTCGCCAAGCTCTATACCTATTTTAGGATTTCTTCCCATTCCTCCACCAAAATATACTTTGAAGCAGTCTTTTTCTCCGTCCTTACAAGCTACAAATCCTAAATCTTGTACTGTACAATGAGAAGCATCTTTATTGTTGCTAGCTACTGATACCTTAAGTTTTCTAGGAAGTTTATAAGTATAACTATTTTTTATAAAATGATTATCACAAGCTAATGCATAAGGAACTATATCAAACATATCTTCCTCATCAACACCAGATAATGGAGATATAGCAACGTTTCTAGGGAAGTTACCTCCACCACCTCTAGTAAATATGTCTTTATGTATACATTCTTCCATAATATCACAAACATCATCAATAGATAAATCATGTAATTGAATAGCTTGTCTAGTTGTTAAATGAACTTTTTCTAAATTATACTTTTTAGCTATTTCATAAAGTTTATTTAATTGTTCTTTTGAGAATACACCACAAGAAACTCTAAGTCTTATCATGAAAGATTTTTGGTCTCTTTGTGCATATATACCAAAACCACCTGATACCTTTTTAAAGTCCATTTTAGAAACTTCTCCATTTAAGAATTTATGTCCAAATTCTCTAAATGCAGGTATCTCATCTAAAAGTATTTTTTTAAATTCATTACTAAAAATTTCGTTCATAAATTATAAGTCTCCTCGATTTAGTTTAATAATAAAGTATAATTAAAATAAATACATTACTATATTTTTAATTATTTACTTTAACTATATTTTTTTATTCCTTTTTGTAATATTATTATATTTAAAAAAAATATATTTTTCAATATTCTTATTTACATAATCTTTATATATATTTTTATGCTATAATTAGTAGCTTTTTATTTTATATTTATTACTTTTTTATTTTATAATATATTAAAATAGTTTACATATTTAAATATGACTTGGAGGTTTTATATGAATATAAACATAGGTGTTATAGGTGTAAATCATAATTTAGCTCCAATTAATATAAGAGAAAATGTATGTTTTACTGATACTCAAAAAATAGAAGCTATTAACTATCTTTTAGATAAAGATATAGAAGAAATAGTTATACTCTCTACTTGTAATAGAAGTGAAATTTATATACATGCAACAGATATAGACGATAAAATTAAATTAGTAAAAGATTTCTATGAAAATTTTTTTGATGTAAAAGGTATAAAAAATTATTTATTTCATAAAAAAAATGATTCAGCAATAGAACATTTATTTAAAGTAGCATCGGGTTTAGATTCCATAGTTTTGGGTGAAGACCAAATACTTGGACAAGTAAAAGATGCACATTCTTTTTCTATGCAACTTGGTTCTAGCAAAAAAGTATTTAATAAATTATTTAGAGAAGCGATAAATGTATCAAAAGATATAAAAAATACTACAAAAATATCTAATCAACCTTTATCTATAAGTTATATAGGAGTAAAGTTTTTAAAAAGTAAAATTGGAAGTCTAGAAAATAAGAAGGCTTTAGTTATAGGTCTTGGTAAAATGAATAAACTTACAGTAAAATATTTACAAGAAGAAAATTTAGATACTATATATATATCAAACAGAAGTCACGATAAAGTCGTTGAATTAGAAAATAAATTTAATAATATAGTTTATATAACATATGAAGACAGATATAAAGTAATGAATGATATTGATATAGTAATTAGTGCTACTTCATCGCCTCATACTATAATAAAGTATGATAAAATTTCTAAAATTCAAAAAGAAATTTTTATGATGGATATTGCTCTTCCAAGAGACATAGACCCTAAAATAAAAAAACTAGACAATATAAAATTATATGATATAGATGATTTAAAATATATTCATTATAAAAATACTGAAAAAAGAAAAGAGTTAGCACAAGTAGGTTATAATATGATATCAAAAAAAGTAACAGAGTTTATAAAATGGCTAGATTCAAGTAATATAGACCCTGTAATAGAATCATTAAATGATAAATACTTAGAAATAAGAGAAAATACACTCTCTTATATATATAAAAAAACTACTCTTAGTAATAAAGATAAAAAAATTATTGATAAAATGCTAACTTCTGCATTAAAAAGATTAATCCGAGAGCCAATAATAAATTTAAAAAAAATAAAAGATAAAGGTAAACAAGAAGAATATATAAAATTAATCGAAGAACTATTTGAACTTTAAAACTTAGGAG
>JAGHEK010000062.1 GCA_017889265.1 Romboutsia sp.
ATGTAATGTTTTTGTTATTGCTGCTGTTAACGTTGTTTTTCCGTGGTCAACGTGTCCTATTGTTCCTATGTTTACGTGTGGTTTATTTCTTTCAAATTTAGCCTTTGCCATTTGAAATTACCTCCTTCATTTTTTTATGTAAGACGAGGAAAAACCTCGTCTCTTTATATTAAATTTATTATTTACCTTCAGCTATTTTCTTAGCAACGTTAGCTGGTACTTGCTCGTAGTGATCAAATATCATAGTGTAAGTTGCTCTACCTTGAGTAGAAGATCTAAGTTCTGTAGAGTATCCAAACATTTCTGAAAGTGGAACCATTGCAGTTACAACTTGAGCACCTGCTCTAGCTTCCATACCTTGGATTAGACCTCTCTTTGAGTTTAATCCTCCCATAACATCTCCCATGTACTCTTCTGGAGTAACAACTTCAACTTTAAAGAATGGCTCAAGTAATACAGCATTACCTTTTTTCATTGCTTCTTTCATAGCCATTGAACCAGCCATCTTGAATGCCATTTCTGATGAGTCAACTTCATGGTAAGAACCATCATATAACTCAACAGCAACGTCAACTACTGGATAACCAGCAACTATACCAGATGCCATAGCACCTTGGATACCTGCATCAGTTGGTCCAACATATTCTTTTGGTACAGATCCACCAACAGTCTTGTTTTCGAATGAGTAACCAGCACCTGCTTCTTGAGGTGTAACTCTTATCTTAACGTGACCGTATTGTCCTCTACCTCCAGATTGCTTAGAGTACTTGTATTCAACATCAACTGGTTGAGTTATAGTTTCTCTGTAAGCAACTTGTGGAGCACCAACGTTAGCTTCAACTTTGAATTCTCTTAATAATCTATCTACTATTATCTCTAAGTGTAATTCACCCATACCAGAGATTATAGTTTGTCCAGTTTCTTCATCAGTTTTTACTCTGAAAGTTGGATCTTCTTCAGCTAACTTTTGAAGAGCTATACCCATCTTTTCTTGAGCTGCTTTAGACTTTGGCTCTATAGCAACAGATATAACTGGCTCTGGGAATTCCATTGATTCAAGTATTATTGGATTAGCTGGATCACATAAAGTATCTCCAGTAGTAGTATCCTTAAGTCCTACTGCTGCAGCTATATCACCAGAATAAACTTCTGTTATTTCTTCTCTAGTGTTAGCATGCATTTGTAGTATACGTCCTATTCTTTCTCTCTTACCTTTAGTAGAGTTTAGAACATATGAACCACCTTGCATTACCCCTGAGTAAACTCTAAAGAATGCAAGTTTTCCAACGAATGGGTCAGTCATTATCTTAAACGCTAATGCTGAGAATGGCTCTTCATCTGAAGCACGTCTTTCTGATTCTTCACCATTTTCTAATATACCTTTTATAGCTGGTATATCAGTTGGAGCTGGTAAATAATCAACAACACCATCTAAAACTAACTGAACACCTTTGTTTTTGTAAGCAGAACCACAAAATACTGGGTTCATTTGACAATCTATTGTAGCTTTTCTTATAGCAGCTTTTATTTCTTCAACAGTTAATTCTTCACCATCAAAGAATTTCATCATTAACTCTTCATCAGTTTCAGCTACTGCTTCAACCATTTTTTCTCTCCACTCTTGAGCTAATTCTTGCATATCAGCTGGTATATCAACTATTTCTATTTCTTTTCCTAAGTCATCCTTGTACATATGAGCTTTCATATTTATAAGGTCTATTATACCTACGAAATCTTCTTCGCTTCCTATTGGTAATTGAACAGGTACTGCATTAGCACTTAATCTTTCCTTCATCATTTCTACAACGTTGAAGAAATCAGCACCCATTATATCCATTTTGTTTACGAAAGCCATTCTTGGTACTTTATAGTTATCAGCTTGTCTCCATACATTTTCAGATTGAGGTTCAACCCCACCTTTAGCACAGAATACAGCAACTGAACCATCAAGAACTCTTAAAGATCTTTCAACTTCAACTGTGAAGTCTACGTGTCCTGGAGTATCTATTATATTTATTCTATGGTCATTCCATGTAGCAGTAGTAGCGGCAGAAGTTATTGTTATACCTCTTTCCTTCTCTTGCTCCATCCAGTCCATTTGAGAAGCTCCTTCATGAGTTTCTCCTATTTTATGTGTTTGCCCAGTATAGAATAAGATTCTTTCTGTAGTAGTTGTTTTCCCTGCATCTATATGAGCCATGATTCCTATATTTCTAGTTCTTTCTAAAGGAAACTTTCTTGCCATGGTTCTCCTCCTTAAGATAACCTTTTGGGTATTAATTTATTAGAATCTATAATGTGCAAATGCCTTATTAGCTTCTGCCATCTTATGAGTATCTTCTTTCTTCTTAACTGAAGCTCCTGTATTGTTAGCAGCGTCCATTATTTCTTTAGCTAACTTTTCAACCATTCCTTTTTCTCCACGAGCTCTAGTGTAAGTTACTAACCATCTTAAACCTAAAGTTTGTCTTCTTTCTGGTCTAACTTCAACTGGTACTTGGTAGTTAGCTCCACCAACTCTTCTTGCTTTTACTTCTAAAACAGGCATTATATTTTCCATAGCAGTATTGAATACTTCTAAAGCATCTTCTCCTGTTCTTTCAGCAACTAATGCGAAAGCATCATAAACTATAGTTTGAGCTTTCCCTTTTTTTCCGTCTATCATTAAATTATTTATTAACTTTGTAACTACTTTGCTTCCGTATATTGGATCAGCTAGTACTTCTCTTTTTGGAACATTACCTTTTCTTGGCATTTTCTTCCCTCCTTAATTATTTAATCTTAAATCATAGGTACTCGACATATTTATGCCGTGATGCCATAAATATTTATATATATTTAAAGCACCGCACTATAATCATTTATTAGTCTATTAATCTTTTACTATTTTTTTGCAGCTTTAGGTCTCTTAGCACCATACTTAGATCTAGCTTGCATTCTCTTATCAACACCAGCTGTATCTAATGTACCTCTTAATATATGGTATCTAACCCCTGGAAGGTCTTTAACTCTTCCTCCTCTTATAAGAACAACACTGTGTTCTTGTAAGTTGTGTCCTTCTCCTGGTATATAAGCAGAAACTTCTATCCCGTTTGTTAATCTAACTCTGGCAACTTTTCTTAAAGCTGAGTTAGGTTTCTTTGGAGTAACTGTTTTAACTGAAGTACAAACTCCTCTTTTTTGTGGAGCACTTGCATCAGTAGATTTTTTGTGTAAAGAGTTATAACCCTTTTGTAATGCTGGAGCAGTAGATTTCTTTTCTATTGCTTGTCTGTTTTTACGAACTAATTGGTTAATTGTTGGCATCATCTGCACCTCCTTTTTTAAATTTTCGATCTTAATGACCGCCAACTACACCAATACATAAGTATTGATAAATAACTATTTTAGATTTTGCAGTTTGGTGCTGCTAGTTCTTTATTTAAAGTACAAAGTATACCAAGTAATACTTGATATACTTTTACATACCTTTAACATTTTATCATTTGACACTTTTACTGTCAAGATTGTTATTATTCTTCTACTCTCTCAACAGTTATATTTTTATATCTTTTCATACCAGTACCTGCCGGTATAAGTTTACCTATTATAACATTTTCTTTTAATCCTATTAAGTGATCTTCCTTACCTTTTATAGCAGCTTCTGTTAAAACTCTCGTAGTTTCTTGGAATGATGCTGCAGATAAGAATGAATCAGTAGCAAGTGATGCCTTAGTTATACCAAGAAGTACTCTTGTTGATACTGCAGGCTTTAATCCATTTGCTATCGCTTCTTCATTACACTTATTAAATGTTAATACATCTTCATATCCACCTGGTAATAATTCTGTATCTCCTGGGTCTTCAACTTTAACTTTAGAAAGCATTTGTCTTACTATAACTTCTATATGCTTATCGTTAACGTCAACCCCTTGCATTCTATAAACTCTTTGAACTTCTTTTACTATATATTCTTGAACTCCACTAGTTCCTTTAACTCTCATTATATCGTGAGGATTGACAGAACCTTGAGTTAAAGAATCTCCAGCTTCAACCATTTGTCCATTTTTAACTTTTATTCTAGAACCATATGGTATTTGGTAAACTTGATTTTCTCCAACTGCAGGAACAACTGTGATTTCTTTTCTGTTTCCTGATTCCTCAATTTCAACTCTACCATCAATTTCACTTATTATAGCTAAACCTTTAGGTTTTCTAGCTTCAAATAATTCCTCAACCCTTGGAAGACCTTGAGTGATATCTCCACCTGCAACCCCTCCAGTATGGAATGTACGCATTGTAAGCTGAGTACCTGGTTCACCTATTGATTGAGCAGCAATTATACCTACTGCTTCACCTATGTTAACTTCCTTACCAGTTGCAAGGTTTCTACCATAACACTTAGAACATACTCCGTGGTTAGTTTTACAGTTAAGAACTGTTCTAATTCTAACTTTTTCTATTCCAAGAGCTACTATTTTTTCTGCATCTTCTTCTTGTATCATAGAATCTGCTTCAACTATAACTTCTCCAGTTTCAGGATTTGTTATAGCATCTATAGTATATCTTCCTACTATTCTATCGTATAAATCTTCTATTACTTCATTTCCATCTTTTATAGCGAAAGTAAGAGTAGTATCAGTAGTTCCACAATCAACTTCTCTAACTATAACATCTTGACTGACATCAACAAGTCTTCTAGTTAGGTATCCTGAGTCAGCTGTACGAAGAGCTGTATCTGCTAACCCTTTTCTAGCCCCGTGTGAAGATGTAAAGTATTCCATTACCGATAAACCTTCACGGAAGTTAGATTTAACTGGAACTTCAACAGTTTTACCAGATGCATTTGCCATAAGACCACGCATACCTGCTAACTGTCTTATTTGGTTTTTTGAACCTCTGGCTCCAGAGTGAGCCATTATATATATATTATTAAGTCTATCAAGACCAGCCATAAGAGCATCAGTTACCTTGTCAGTAGTTTCTGTCCAAGTTTCTATTACTCTTTCATATCTTTCATCATTAGATATAAGCCCTCTTCTATAAGCCTTTTCGTACTTATCTACTTTTTCTTCTGCTTCTTTTATATGAGTTTTCTTTTCTTCAGGTATTTTCATATCTGCAACTGCAACTGTTATACCACCTCTTGTAGAATACTTAAATCCTAAAGATTTTATATGGTCAAGCATAACTGAAGTTTCAGTATTACCATGCTTTCTAAAGCACTTATCTATTATCTTACCTAAAGATTTCTTGTCAACTAAGAAATCAACTTCAAGTCCAAACGGATCTTCTTCTCTATTAACAAATCCTAAGTCTTGAGGTATATTTTCGTTGAATATAAATCTACCAACAGTACTTTCAACTATTGATTTTCTTCCGTCTTTTAGAACTACTCTCATTTTTACTAAAGAGTGTAATTCAACAGCATTATTTTGATAAGCAAGTAATAATTCATTGAAATCTTTAAATATAGTTCCTGTTCCTTTTTCTCCACCTTGAGCTTCTATTGTTAAATAGTAACATCCAAGTACCATATCCTGAGAAGGAGTAGTTATAGGAGTTCCATCTTTTGGAGCAAGTATATTATTTACAGATAACATTAAGAATCTTGCTTCTGCTTGCGCTTCAACAGATAAAGGAACGTGAACAGCCATTTGGTCACCGTCAAAGTCTGCATTGTATGCCGTACAAACTAGAGGGTGAAGTTTTATAGCTTTCCCTTCAACTAATACAGGCTCGAATGCTTGTATCCCTAATCTGTGTAGAGTCGGTGCACGGTTTAGAAGTACTGGATGACTCTTTATAACATCTTCTAAAACATCCCAAACTTCTGGCTTAACCTTTTCAACGGCAGTTTTAGCACTCTTTATATTATGAACATATCCTTCTTTAACTAATTTATCCATAACAAATGGCTTAAATAATTCAAGAGCCATTTTCTTTGGAAGACCGCATTGATAGAACTTAAGTTCTGGTCCAACAACTATAACAGAACGTCCTGAATAGTCAACACGTTTTCCAAGTAAGTTTTGACGGAAACGTCCTTGCTTACCTTTTAACATATCAGATAAAGATTTTAATGCTCTGTTTCCAGGTCCTGTTACAGGTTTTCCTCTTCTTCCGTTATCAATTAAAGCATCTACTGCTTCTTGAAGCATTCTTTTTTCATTTCTAACTATTATATCAGGTGCTCCAAGTTCTAGTAATCTTTTTAATCTGTTATTTCTGTTTATAACTCTTCTATATAAATCATTTAAATCAGAAGTTGCAAATCTTCCTCCGTCAAGTTGTACCATAGGTCTTAAATCTGGTGGTATAACTGGAATTGCATCAAGTATCATCCACTCTGGCTTATTTCCTGACTTTTTGAATGCTTCAACAACTTCTAATCTTCTTATAGTTCTTATTCTTTTTTGACCTGTACTTTCTTTAAGTTCAGCTCTTAATTCTTTACTTTCTGTTTCTAGGTCTATATTTTGTAATAACTTTTTAACAGCTTCTGCACCCATTCCAACTTCAAAAGAACCATATCCGTATTTTTCAACAGCAGTTCTGTATTCTTTTTCAGTTAAAAGTTGCTTTTCAGTAAGCCCTGTTTCTCCTGCATCAACTACAACATAAGATGCAAAGTATAATATTTTTTCTAAAGATCTTGGAGACATATCAAGTAAAAGACCCATTCTACTTGGTATCCCCTTGAAGTACCATATATGAGACATAGGAGCTGCAAGCTCTATATGTCCCATTCTTTCTCTTCTTACTTTTGCTTTTGTAACTTCAACGCCACATCTATCACAAACTACACCTTTATATCTTACTCTTCTGTATTTACCACAATGACATTCCCAATCTTTTTGTGGACCAAATATTCTTTCACAGAAAAGACCGTCTTTTTCAGGTTTTAATGTACGGTAATTTATAGTTTCTGGCTTTTTTACTTCTCCTCTTGACCATTGTCTTATTTTTTCTGGAGATGCTAATGCTATTTTTATCGACTCAAAATTGTTTAATTCAAACAAGGAGTTCTCTCCCTTCTATTTGATATTTGCATTTCTTATTTTATAATTCAAAATCGCCTTCATCTTCATAGTCTAGATTTTCATAATCTAATTCTTCATCAAACTCAATATCATCTTCATTAAAATCTAAATCTTGTTCAGAAAACTCATCATCTTCGTCTATATCATCTATTTCTTCAATGATGCTATTTTCCTCTATTTCTTTTATATCTTCTACATCTTCTACATCTTCTATTTCAAAAGTTGATATTTCATCATCTACTTCAATTGATTCTCTAACTTCTATTTCTTCTTCTTCAGTTAATACCTTAACATCTAAACATAAACTTTGAAGTTCTTTTATAAGAACCTTGAATGATTCTGGTATACCTGGTTCTGGTATATTCTCACCTTTTACTATTGCTTCGTATGCTCTTACACGACCTACAACATCATCTGATTTAACAGTTAAGATTTCTTGAAGAATATGAGCAGCTCCATAAGCCTCTAATGCCCAAACCTCCATTTCTCCAAATCTTTGTCCACCAAATTGTGCTTTACCACCTAGTGGTTGTTGTGTTACTAAAGAGTATGGCCCTGTACTTCTTGCATGAAGTTTATCATCAACTAAGTGATGTAGTTTTAACATATACATGTATCCAACAGTTATTCTATTATCAAAAGTTTCTCCTGTTCTTCCATCGTATAAAGTTAATTTACCGTCTTCAGGGTATCCAGCTTTAACTAGAGCCTCCCTTATATCTGATTCTTTCGCACCATCAAATACAGAAGTTGCAACATGCCAACCTAAAGCTTTAGCAGCAAGACCTAAGTGAACTTCTAGAACTTGTCCTATGTTCATACGAGAAGGTATCCCTTGAGGATTTAACACTATATCAAGTGGTGTACCGTCTTCCATAAATGGCATATCCTCTTCTGGTAATATTCTAGATATAACCCCTTTATTACCATGACGACCAGCCATCTTATCTCCAACAGTTATTTTTCTTTTCTTAGCTATATAACATCTAACTAATTCATTTACACCTGGAGATAATTCATCGCCATTTTCTCTAGTAAACACTTTTATATCTACTATTATACCACTTTCACCGTGTGGTACTTTAACCGATGTATCTCTAACTTCTCTTGCTTTTTCACCAAATATTGCACGAAGTAATCTTTCTTCTGCAGTAAGTTCTGTTTCACCTTTTGGAGTAACTTTACCTACTAATATATCTCCTGAGTCAACTTCAGCACCTATTTTTATGATACCTCTTTCATCAAGGTTTTTAATAGCACTTTCACCTACGTTAGGTATATCTCTAGTTATTTCTTCAGGTCCAAGTTTTGTATCTCTTGCTTCACATTCATATTCTTCTATATGAATAGTAGATAATCTATCTTCTTTAACTAATCTTTCATTTATTAAGATAGCATCTTCATAGTTATAACCTTCCCAAGTCATAAATGCTATAAAGCAGTTTCTACCAAGTGCAACTTCACCTAAATCAGTAGAAGGTCCGTCAGCTATAACATCACCTTTTTCAATCTTATCCCCTTTATTTATTATAGGAGTTTGATTTATACAAGTACCTTGATTTGAACGTTTAAATTTAAGAAGTCTATATCTATCTTTAATTCCGTCTTCTCTTTTTATTACTATTTCATCTGCAGTAACTTTATCTGCTATACCAGAATTTTTAGCTACTACAACTGCTCCTGAATCTTTAGCAGCTCTATATTCAACTCCTGTACCAATTATAGGAGCTTCTCTTCTTACTAGAGGAACTGCTTGACGTTGCATGTTTGAACCCATAAGCGCACGGTTAGCATCGTCATTTTCTAAGAAAGGTATCATAGCCGTTGCAATAGAAACAACTTGTTTTGGTGATATATCCATATAATCAACATTTTGAGTGCTAACAAGCTCAACTGCACCATTTTTAGTTCTACAAACAACTCTCTTATTTACAAAAGTTCCGTCTTCTTCTAATGGTTCATTTGCTTGCGCTCTTATGAATAAATCTTCTTCATCAGCAGTTAAATAATGTATTTCATCAGTAACTTTTCCTGATTCTTTGTCTACTTTTCTATATGGAGATTCTATAAAACCAAACTCATTTATCTTAGC
The DNA here is from genome assembly GCA_017889265.1 of Romboutsia sp. Taxonomy (GTDB): domain Bacteria; phylum Bacillota; class Clostridia; order Peptostreptococcales; family Peptostreptococcaceae; genus JAGHEK01. The sequence goes on from JAGHEK010000062.1 coordinate 9,115, forward strand.
ATAAGTACTAAGCGAGTTTATAAGACCTATATTGGGTCCTTCTGGAGTTTCTATTGGACACATTCTACCGTAATGTGAGTGATGAACGTCACGAACCTCGAATCCTGCTCTTTCTCTTGAAAGACCACCTGGCCCTAATGCAGATAATCTTCTTTTATGAGTTAATTCAGAAAGTGGATTTGTTTGGTCCATGAATTGAGATAACTGAGAACTTCCGAAGAATTCTTTTATAGCAGCAGAAACAGGTCTTATATTAACTAATAACTGCGGAGTTATAGATTCCATATCTTGAACAGTCATTCTTTCCTTTATAACTCTTTCCATTCTAGAAAGACCTATTCTTACTTGGTTTTGTAATAATTCACCAACGCTTCTTATTCTTCTATTTCCTAAGTGGTCTATATCGTCTATATAACCAACATCATGGAATAAATTAAACTGATAACTAATAGACGCTATTATATCATCAAGTATTATATGTTTAGGTATTAACTCCTTAACTCTTGATTTTATAGCTTCTTTTATATCTTCTTCATCAGTATTTTCATCTAAAATTTCTCTTAATGTTGGATAATGAACGTGTTCTTTTATCCCTAGTTCATCTATATTAAAGTTTATATGTTCTTTTATATCAACAAAGTTATTACCTATAACTTTAACTTCTTTTTCATCTATTAATAATTTTACTACGTTTATCCCTGAATTTTGTATAGCCTTAGCAGTTTCATAAGTTATTTTTTCACCTGCGCTAACAAATACTTCTCCAGTTTCAGTATTTATTATATCTTCTGCAGAAATTTTGTTCATTATTCTATAACGTAATGCAAGTTTTTTATTAAACTTATATCTACCAACCTTAGCTAAATCATATCTTTTAGGGTCGAAAAATAGTGCATTTAATAATGTAGACGCACTTTCTACAGTTGGAGGTTCACCTGGTCTTAATTTTTTATAAATTTCTATAAGACCTTCTTCAACTGTCTTAGTATTATCCTTTTCTAAAGTAGCAATTAATCTTTCATCTTCACCTAAAAGCTCTATTATTTCAGCATCAGTTCCTATTCCTAAAGCTCTAAGTAAAACTGTTACTGGTTGTTTTCTAGTTCTATCAACTCTAACAGATACTATATCATTAGAGTCAGTCTCGTATTCTAACCAAGCCCCTCTGTTAGGTATAACAGTTGATGAAATCAATTTTTTCCCTGTTTTATCTCTTTCTAGTGCATAATAAACACCAGGAGATCTAACTAATTGACTTACTATAACTCTTTCGGCACCATTTATAATAAAAGTACCTTTTTCAGTCATTAAAGGGAAGTCCCCCATGAAAACTTCTTGTTCTTTAATTTCACCAGTTTCCTTATTTATAAGTCTAACTTTTACCTTAAGAGGCGCACAATATGTAGCATCTCTATCTTTACATTCTTCTATATCATATTTAGGTTTATCATCTAATGAATAGTCTAAAAATTCTAGTACAAGATTACCTGTATAATCCCCTATTGGAGAAATATCATCGAATACTTCTTTTAAACCTTCTTCGATAAACCACTTATAAGAATCTACCTGTAATTCTATAAGATTTGGTACATCAGCTATTTCCTTTATTTTAGAAAAGCTCATTCTAGTTCTTTTACCTATCGTGACAGGATGTGGCATTCACTTTTCACCTCTCATAATTAAAAAATAAAACAATAGTTCATTGTAACGTATCTAATAATTCTATCATAACTATTTTGTATTTTCAATATATAACTAGTAAATTATTTTCCCACAAATGTATGTATTATTTATTATTAACACTTTTATAAACTAAAATAAATATAAATTAATTTTAAGCATAAAAAAAAGATGCCCTTTGGCATCTTTTTAAAAACTACTTAACTTCTACTGAAGCTCCAGCAGCTTCTAATTTTTCTTTCATTTGTTCAGCTTCTTCTTTAGAAACTCCTTCTTTTATTGTCTTAGGAGCGTTATCAACTAAATCTTTAGATTCTTTTAATCCTAATCCAGTTAATTCTCTAACAACTTTAACAACTCCAACTTTTGAAGCACCAGCGTTAGCTAATACAACATCGAATTCAGTTTTTTCTTCAGCTGCACCACCAGCAACTGCACCACCAGCAACCATAACTGGAGCTGAAGCAGATACACCGAATTTTTCTTCAGCAGCTTTAACTAATTCATTTAATTCTAAAACTTTCATATTTTCTATAGCTTCTAATATTTGTTCTATTGTCATTTTTAGCACCTCCGAATAAATTTTTATATTTTAGTTATTTTATATAACTTGTTTTTCTAAATTGACAATTAAGCTTCTTGCTTCTTGATTAAAGCATCTATTAAGTATGCGAAGTTTGACATTGGAGCCTTTAAGCTACCAAGTAACTTAGCAAGAAGAACTTCTCTAGATGGTATATTAGCAAATTCAACGATTTGAGCTTCGTTGTAGAATTCACCTTCAACTATTCCCATCTTTAATTGCATTTTTGGATGATCATCCATAAATTCTTTTAATATTCTAGCTGGAGCAACTGGATCTTCATATCCAAAAGCTATTGCATTAGTACCAACTAATTTTTCATCGTTGAATTCAGCTATACCAACTTCTTTAGCAGCTCTTCTAACTAAAGTGTTTTTGTAAACTTTATATTCAACACCAGCTTCTCTCATTTTCTTTCTTAATTCAGTAACTTCTTCAACTGTTAATCCTTTATAATCAACAACTATTGCAGAAGATGACTTTTGTAACTTTTCAACTATTTCACTAACAACTTGTGATTTAAGTTCTATAGCTTTTCTCATATATGTGCACCTCCTTTTAATTGAGATTAGTATTTACCGCACAAAAAAGCTTTTGTATATAAATAGACATACAAAAGCTTTAGTAATCTTATCTAAAACCTCGGCAGGATATTAAGCAAAGCACCTGCTGTCTACGGCAAAACTATTCTTTTTATCAACAAAAACTATCTTATCATTTTTATTTATTTATGTCAACAGTTTTATTATTCTGATATTTTCGCTGGGTTTATTTTAACTCCAGGTCCCATAGTAGATGCAACTGTTATACTCTTTAAGTATTGTCCTTTAGCAGCAGATGGCTTAGCTTTTACAACAGCATCCATTAATGCTAAGAAGTTTTGAGTTAACTTTTCTCCACCGAAAGAAACTTTACCAACTGGTACGTGTATTATGTTAGTTTTATCTAATCTATATTCAACTTTACCAGCCTTTATTTCATCTATAGCTTTAGCTACATCAAATGTAACTGTTCCTGATTTAGGGTTTGGCATTAAACCTTTTGGTCCAAGTACTCTACCTAATCTACCAACTACACCCATCATATCTGGAGTAGCAACAACTATATCAAATTCAAACCAATTATCACCTTGTATTTTTTGAACTAATTCTTCAGCTCCTACAAAGTCAGCTCCAGCTTGCTCAGCTTCCTTAGCTTTTTCACCTTTAGCAAAAACTAAAACTCTCTTAGTTTTACCAGTACCGTGTGGTAATACAACAGCACCTCTTACTTGTTGGTCTGCGTGTCTTGAATCAACACCTAATTTTATATGAGCTTCTACTGTTTCATCGAATTTAGCACTTGCTATTTCAGCTACTAAATCTAAAGCTTCCTTAGCATCATATAATCTCGTTCTATCTATTTTAGTTAACGCCTCAGCGTATTTTTTAGTTTTCTTAGCCATTTTAAATTCCTCCTTGTGGTTATATTGGTTTTTAGCCTCCCACTTCAAATTGAAGGCGTATAAATTAGTCTTCTATAACGATACCCATACTTCTTGCAGTACCAGCTATCATACTCATAGCAGCTTCTACTGATGCAGCATTTAAGTCAGGCATTTTAAGTTCAGCTATTTCTCTTACCTTAGCAGAAGATAATTTTGCAACTTTCTTCTTGTTTGGTTCTCCTGAAGCTGTTTCTAAACCAGCAGCTTTCTTTAATAATACAGCAGCTGGAGGAGTCTTAGTTATGAAAGAGAAAGATCTATCTTGATATACAGTTATAACAACTGGTATTATCATTCCTGCTTGATCTGCAGTCTTTGCATTGAACTCCTTAGTGAATCCCATTATATTAACTCCGTGTTGCCCTAATGCTGGCCCAACTGGTGGAGCTGGTGTTGCCTTTCCTGCAGGTATTTGTAATTTTATTTGACCTATAACTTTTTTAGCCATTGAGCGCACCTCCTCAGATTTTTCGTATATAAAAATTAAATTCTTTCTATTGATTCAAACTCCAATTCAATAGGAGTCTTAGTACCGAAAGCCTCTATATAAACAGTAACTTTTTTAAATTCCAAGTTTATTTCTTTTACCGTTCCTATATTTCCTTTGAAAGGTCCTTTTATAACTTTAACAACTTCACCTTCTTCAAAGTCAACATTTTTATCAGCAAAAGCTACTCTATCTAATTCTATACCCATAGATTTAACTTCATCATCAGTTAAAGGTACTGGCTTAGAACCAGGACCAACAAATCCCGTAACACCTTTAGTATTTCTAACGATATACCAAGATTCATCAGTTATTATCATTTTAACTAATACATAACTTGGAAAAACTTTACGTTGTCTTGTCTTTAGCTTTCCTGTTTTCGTAGTTTCAACTACATCTTCAGTAGGAACAATAACTTCTGTTATTAAGTTTTCCATACCTCTTGTTTTTACAGCTTTTTCTATAGTAGCCTTAACTTTGTTTTCATGTCCTGAATAAGTATGAACAACATACCATCTTGCTTCTTGTAATTCTGACATTTAATATACTCCTTTTTCTATTTTAGTATAAGTCCTAGTATACCTGATAATAAAGTATCTATAACCCAAACCAATAGAGTAGATGTAATTACTACCGTTAAAACTACTCCTGTATTTTTAAGTAATTCTTTTTTAGTAGGCCATGTAACTTTTTTTAATTCTTGCCTAGTTTCCTTTATATAAGTTCCTAAGCTAAATTTAGTTTTTTCGCCTTTATTTGTTTGTGTATCCATATTACACTCACATCCTTAGTAAAAACTATTTTGTTTCTTTATGAGTTGTATGTTTCTTACAGAATTTACAATACTTTTGTAATTCTATTCTATCTGGATTGTTCTTTTTGTTCTTAGTTGTGTTATAGTTTCTTTGCTTACATTCTGTACATGCTAAAGTTACTTTAACTCTCATTGCTACACCTCCAACTTTATTAATACAATAATATATATTGTCAAATAATACCTAGTTTAATACTATTGAGGCATTATTACCTTCCTTAATTTATTACCTTGTATAAGTTATCATAAAATAGTAGCTATGTCAATGTTTTTATACTACCCATAAAGTTATTTACTAAAAAAGAGAGCGTTAACTCTCTTTTTTAAATATTATTCTTCTATAGAAGCAACTACTCCTGATGCTACTGTTCTTCCACCTTCTCTTATAGCGAATCTTAATCCTTCTTCTATCGCTATTGAGTTTATTAATTCTACTGTCATTGTTACG
>JAGHEK010000063.1 GCA_017889265.1 Romboutsia sp.
ATTAGAGCCGTAAAGTCCAAAGGGAGGTGACAAGTATGAAAAATTATGAATTAGTTTACGTAGTAAAGCCAAATGCTGATGAAGAAACAAAGGAAGCTGTTCTTAACAAAGTTAAGGAAGTAGTTGGTGCTAATGGTGAAGTTACTAAGGTTGATGCTTGGGGAACTAGAAAATTAGCTTATCCAATAGCTAAGTTTACTGAAGGATACTATGTATTAGTAAACTTCAATGCAGGTGTTGAAGTTCCGAAGGAATTAGACAGAAACTTAAAGATAAACGAAAACGTAATAAGACACATGATAGTTTGTGCTTAATATGTAGTTTAGGCGGTGTTTTATGAACCATATAATATTAATTGGTAGATTAACTAGAGACCCTGAGTTAAGATACATCGCAGGAAATGGAACTCCTGTTGCTAGTTTTACAGTAGCAGTTGATAGAGAATATAGTAAAGAAAAGATAACTGACTTTATAGATGTACAAGTTTGGGGTAAATCAGCCGAAAATTGTGCGAATTATATCGGTAAAGGAAGTTTAGTCGGAGTACAAGGTTCTTTACAAATCGATACTTATAAAACTCAAACTGGAGAAACTAGAAAGGCTGCTAGAGTAAATGCCAACAGAGTACAGTTTTTAGATAACAAAAATAAATCAGGAAATTCTTATCAAAATCAAAGTTTTGATAGTAATTTTGAGCCTAATTTTCAACCAACTGAATTAGATCCTCAAGGTTTCCATGCAATTGATGATGATGAGATACCATTCTAAAAAGGAGGAGTTACTATGGTAAACAAGAAAAGACGTAAGAAAAAGAGAGTTTGTCAATTCTGTGCATCTAAAGACGCTAGAATAGATTACAAAAATACTCAAAAATTACAAAAGTACGTAACTGAGAGAGGTAAAATATTACCAAGAAGAATCTCTGGAACATGTGCTAAACATCAAAGAGAATTAACAGTTGCTATAAAGAGAGCTAGAAACATAGCACTTTTACCATATACATTAGATTAATAAATACGAGCCCTAAAGGCTCGTTTTTTATTTATAAAATTATTATTTGTGGTATAATAGTTATATGACTAAGGGGGGGAGAATGTGAAGTTCGATAAAAGTTCAGATATAACTAGAAATGTTAAGATAATTGAATGGATGAAAAAAGAATTGATTATGAGTGTTGGAGATGTATTTGACCTTATATTTAGAGGGGTAAAGCCCATAGATGATGTTTTACAAGATACATTAGCCAATATAATTATGATAACATACCTTTTAGGAAAAAGGTTAGGAATAAGTTTTAAGGAGATTGATTATAAAATAAATGAAAAAATAAAAATGGGAATAGATAAAAATCATAGTGTTGAGAGTTGGTATGGAGATTTTACTAATTTAAAAAAACACTTAGATAATAATAGGGAGTGAGTAATAATTGAACAATAAAATAGAATTAAGATATACTTTGATAATATCGATTTTGGCTATTTTATTATCTATATTTTCTTTTAATATACCTCTATTAGGTTTATTAATACCTTGTTTGTATGCAGTACTTTCTACAACTAATTCCAAATCGATTTTGATTGTTTTGGCTATTAATTTTTTAGTTGTGTTTAATGTCGATTCAAAAGAATTAGTTAAATTTTTTATGCTAAATATACTTCCTGGTATTACAGTTGGAATTTTTGTTAAGAGGCAAACTTATGATAAAAATACTGATAAATTAGATCCGATATATTCATCAACTATTCTTAATATGTTTTATATGATAGTTTTATATCTAATATTTAAGTCATTTTTTGATTTAGATTTGGTAAAAGAATTTGAAACTATGATAAATGATATTGTTACACTACAATTTGAGATAATGAGAAATTCTGGATTTGATATTTCAAAAGAAAGTTTAAGTTATGTTGGTGATATGATTATTAATTTACTACCTTGTATGATGTTTTTTGAAGCTATAATCCTATCATGTATAACTTATTATTTAGAAATGTTTTTATTATCAAAAATTAAATATAAAAATGTTTCATATCCTGAGTTTAGTAAGTTTAGTTTGCCTAAAAATATAATTACTGTTTATTTTAGTTTTTATATAATATTTCTTGTTATGTATTTATTAAAATTAGATTTATATACAGAGTTAATAGCTATGAATATGCAAATAATTTTTAATTGTTTATTCACTATACAAGGTGTATCAGTTTGCATATATTATTTTATTAGGTGGATTAAAAATAAGAATATAAAAAGACTTATAATGTTATTTTTAAGCTTGAGTTTATTTGGGTTAGTTTTGGTAAATCTTATAGGAATGATATATAGTATTAGAGATTTTAGAAAGACTGCTTAGGAGGCTTTATGAGTAGAAATAATTTTTTTAAGACGAAATTTCCAGAAGTCAATCTATATCTAATAATTTTAGGATTATCAAGTATTATTTTGTTTCATTATAATAAATACTTTGGTTCTATATTTTTTATAATATATTTTGTCATGGCAATAGCTAGTATAAAATGTTCTAATATTAGAAAAAAGGAATTAGAAGGATATATTGAAGGTTTAACTTTTGAAATAGATGATGCTACCAAAAAGGCTATAAAAGTTTTACCTATACCATTTTGTACTATAGAATTTGACGGTAGAATAATTTGGTATAATGATAAATTTTATGATATGATAGAAAAAGAAGATTTATTAGGTGATAATATAGAAAGTATAGTTGAAAATTTGAACCTAAGAAAAGTGTTAAATGAAAATAAGGAAATGTATACTGATATAGTTTATAAAGAGAAAAACTATACTATTGTATATAATGTTATAAAAAATGAAACTGAAAAAAATACTAGGTATTTGATGATGCTTTATTGGATAGATAAAACTGATTATCTAAAAATAAAAAATACATATGAAGAAGATAAGAATGTAGTAATATCTATACAAGTAGATGAATATGATGAAGTTTTAAAAAGTACTAAAGAAGATAATAGATCTTTGCTTACAGTTGATATTCAAAAATTATTAGCAAATTTAGAAACGAAAACTAAAGGTGCACTTATAAGTTCATCGATAGAAGAATTTACTCTAATTTTAAGCCAAAAAGAACTTAAAGAACTTGAAAGAGAAAAATTTTCTATATTAGATGAGATAAGAGCTATAGACCATGGAAATACATTACCTGTAACTATAAGTATGGGGATTGGTAAAGGTGGAAATAGTATAAATGAGAATTTAAAATTAGCGAATGCTGCGCTTGATTTAGCTCTTGGTAGAGGTGGAGATCAAGCAGTAGTAAAGACTAATGATAGATTCGTATTTTATGGAGGAAAGTCTAAAGCTATTGAAAAAACTACTAAAGTTAAATCTAGGCTTATAGGACATGCATTAAGAGAAGTTATATTACAAAGTAAAAACATATATATAATGGGTCATAAATATCCAGATATGGATTCTATGGGTTCGGCAGTTGGTGTTTATGATATATGTAAATCATTCAATAAAAATGCTAATATAGTTTTAGATAAACCAAATGAGTCGATAGAAATATTTACTAATAAGATATCTAAAAATGAATATTATAAAAATATGTTTATAAATTGTGAATATGCAATAGAAAATTGTAAAAAAGATACGCTTGTAATAGTTGTAGATACTCATAGACCTAGCTATACAGAATGTGAAGAGATTATAAATATATCTGATAGAGTGGTAGTTATAGATCACCATAGAAGAGGTGTAGAGTTTATAAATGAAACTGTTTTACTTTTCCATGAAACGTATGTTTCTTCTACTTGCGAACTAATAACTGAATTAGTACAATACGTAGATGATGAGGTTAAGATAAATAGGCTTACTGCAGAAGGGTTGCTTGCAGGTATAAACTTAGATACTAAAAATTTCACATTTAAAACAGGTGTTAGAACTTTTGAGGCAGCATCATATCTTAAAAAACTTGGTGCAGATACGGTTGAGGTCAAAAAACTATTTAGTTCAGATATAAAAGATATTGTCATTAAAGCAGAAATAATACAAAGTGCTAAAATGGTTAATGAAAATATATGTATAGCTTATACTGATGTTGAAGATAGTAATATAAATATAATAGTTGCTCAAGCAGCAGACGAACTTTTAAATATAAAAGATGTTGAAGCATCATTCGTTCTAGGTATAAGAAATAGCAAAGTATTTATAAGTGCAAGGTCGCTTGGAAATATAAATGTACACGTGTTAATGGAAAAACTAGGTGGTGGAGGTCATAAAGACGTTGCAGGAGCGCAACTTGATACTACACTTGAAGAAGCCTATGATTTATTACAAAAAATAATAAGCGACAGTTTAAAGGAGGAATAAAAAATGAAAGTTATACTACAACAAGATGTAAAAGGAACAGGAAAAAAAGGAGAAGTAAAAGAAGTTAGCGACGGTTATGCAAGAAACTTTTTACTTCCTAAAAAATTAGCTATACCTGCAGATAATACTGCTATGAAAGAGTTAAACGAAAAAAATAAATCTCAAGAATTAAAAGCTCAAAAAGAATATGAAGAAGCTTTAGCACTTGGAAAGAAAATGGAAGAATTAAGTGTAACTATATACTCAAAAGCAGGAGAAGGTTCGAGATTATTCGGTTCAATAACTGCAAAAGATATAGCAGAGCAAATTAAAAAACAACATAATATAGAAGTTGATAAAAGAAAAATACATTTAGAAGAACCGATAAGAACTTTAGGTTCAACTATTGTTGATATCAAGATACACAAAAAAGTTACTACAAAAATGAGAGTAGACGTTAGAGAAAAAAATTAATTGTATTTAATAGGAAATTGTATTAAATTATAATTTCCTATTATTTTGAGAAAAACAGAGGTGATAAGATGGAGGATAATTTAAAAGTTCCTCCTAATAGTATAGATTCAGAACAGTCAATAATTGCATCTATAATTTTAGATAAAGATGCTATAATGACTGTTGGTGAGATATTAAAACCGGAGGACTTTTATAGCGAAACAAATAAAGTTATATATGAATGTATGCTTAATTTAAATAATAGGCTAGAACCAATAGATACTGTAACTTTATCTGAAGAATTAAAAAAACAAGAAGAAATAAATGATGTAGATAAAAAAATAAGCTACATAACTGATTTATCAACTACTATTACAGAAACAGGAAATATTAAGCATTATGCAGAAATAATAAAACAAAAATCTATACTTAGAAAACTTATAAAAGCATCTAATGAAATAATAAATTTAGGATATAGTAGTAATACTAAAGTTGAAGATGTTTTAGAAATAGCAGAGAAAAAAATATTTGACATTTCCCAAGAAAGAACGGGAGAGGATTTTAAGAGCATAAGTTCTGTTTTATTAGAAGCTTATGATATAATAGAAAATTTGTTTATAAACAAATCTGAGATAACCGGGATTACTACTGGATTTGATGATTTAAATAGGAAAATAAATGGGTTTCAAAAAACTGATTTATTATTAATAGCTGCGCGTCCTGCAATGGGGAAAACTGCATTTTCTCTTAATTTGGTTTTAAATGCTGCATTAAAAGCAGATGCATCTGTTGCAGTTTTTAGTCTTGAAATGTCTAGAGAACAGTTGGTTCAACGTATGTTATCATCTCAATCTAATATAGAACTTAAAAAACTAAAAACGGGTAAATTAAGTGAAAATGATTGGCCAAGAATAGTAGAAACTATGTCTGTTTTATCTAGTTTAAAAATTCATATAGATGATACACCAGGAATAAAAATATCTGAACTTAGGTCAAAATGCAGAAAGTTAAAAATGGAAAAAGGTTTGGATTTAGTTCTCATAGATTATCTTCAACTTATGGAAGGTGAAGGTAATAATGAAAGTAGACAACAAGAAATATCTAAAATTTCTAGGTCTTTAAAAATACTAGCAAAAGAACTAAATTGCTCGGTAGTTGCACTTTCTCAATTATCTAGAGCACCAGAACAAAGAGCAGACCATAGACCTATGTTATCGGATTTAAGAGAATCTGGAGCGATAGAACAAGATGCAGATATAGTTATGTTTTTATATAGAGATGAATATTATAATCAAGATTCAGATAAGAAAAATATCGGTGAAGTAATAGTAGCGAAAAATAGACACGGTGAAACTGGTTCTGTTGAATTAGTTTGGTTTGGAGAAATACAAAAATTCGCAAATAAAATAAGAGATTTATAGACTGCTTTTAATAAGTAGTCTTTTTATTAATATTAAAAGTAAAATAATTGAAAAAAACTCGAATATTTGATAAAATATAAAATAAAGTGTTCGAATACAAACGAAGAGGTGAAGATTAATGAAAACAGTTGCTATTATAGGTTCTCAATGGGGTGACGAAGGAAAAGGTAAGGTTATAGATTATCTTGCTAGAAAAGCAGACGTAGTAGTGAGAGCTCAAGGAGGGAACAATGCAGGTCATACTTTGGTAGTTGGGGATAAGAAGTATGCACTTCATTTGATACCTTCAGGAGTTTTAAATCCTAATACTATAAACATAATAGGAAATGGTATAGTTTTTGATCCTAAAGGATTTTTAGATGAATTAGAAAAGTTAAAAGATGATAATATAGATGTTTCTAATATAAAAATAAGTGATAGAGCGCACGTTATATTCCCTTATCATAAGGAATTAGATGCTTTAGCAGAAGAAGCTAGAGGAGAAAATAAAATAGGTACTACTAAAAAAGGCATCGGACCTTGTTATATGGATAAAACTGAAAGGTCAGGTATAAGAATATGTGATTTAATGGACAAAGACATATTTTATAATAAATTAAAATTACAAGTAGAAGCAAAAAATAATTTAGTAAAAAATATATACAAAAAAGATGAACTTTTCGATTTAGAGACTATATATAATGAATATTTAGAGTATGCTGATAAGATAAGAGAGTACGTTGATGATACATCTGTGATAGTTTATAATGCAATAAAAGAGGGAAAAAAAGTTTTATTTGAGGGAGCCCAAGGAACTTTACTTGATTTAGATTTAGGTACTTATCCATTTGTTACATCTTCTCATCCGATTTCAGGAGGATTTGCTATAGGTTCTGGGATTGGTCCTAATATGATAAAAGATGTTATTGGGATAGTAAAATCTTATACTACTAGAGTTGGGGAAGGACCTTTTGTTACAGAATTAAATGATGAAATAGGAGAACAAATAAGAGTTCAAGGGAATGAATTTGGAACTACAACTGGTAGAGCTAGAAGATGTGGTTGGTTTGATTCTGTTATAGTTAAATATTCAGCTAGAGTAAATGGATTAACTAGCATATCATTAATGCTTTTAGATGTTTTAACTGGATTTGATACTATAAAAATATGCACTGCATACAAAATGGGAGATAAAATAATAAAAGATTTTCCTGCATCTTTAGAAGATTTATCTAAATGTGAACCTGTGTATGAAGAACTTCAAGGTTGGAATGAAGATATAACAAATATAGAAAAATTTGAAGACTTACCAGAAAATGCGAAGAAATATATAAACAAAATAGAAGAAATAGTTGGTGTTAGTGTTGATATGATTTCTGTTGGACCAAAAAGAACACAAACTATTATAAGAAAAAATATATTCTAAAAATAGTCCATTAGGGCTATTTTTTTAGTTTCAAAAAATATCAAATAAAATGATATAAATAAATTTATATTGTCAATAATTTAATTGTAATCGATGATAAAATTTTTGAAATTAAGTATAATGGTTAATAATTACCGTTATAGTGGAGGTAATTTATGAATTTAAAAGGAACTAAAACTGAAAAAAATTTATTAGCTGCATTTGCAGGAGAATCTCAAGCAAGAAATAAATACACTTATTATGCATCTCAAGCAAGAAAAGAAGGATATAATAAGATAGCCAAAATATTTGAAGAAACTGCAGATAATGAAAAAGCCCACGCAGAAATATGGTTTAATCTATTAAATGATGGTATGCCTAAGACGAAAGAAAATTTAAAAGATGCAGCAAAAGGTGAGCACTATGAATGGTCTGATATGTATGAAGAATTTGCCAAAGAGGCAGAAAGTGAAGGATTTAAGCAAATAGCATTTTTATTTAGGTCAGTTGGAAAAATAGAAAAAGAACACGAAGAAAGATATTTAGAGTTGTTAAATAATCTTGAAAATCAAACTATATTTACTAAAGAAAAATCGGTTACTTGGAGATGTATGAATTGTGGGCATACGTATGAATCGGATAATGCTTTAGAAATTTGTCCAGTATGTTCTCATCAAAAAGCAGATTTTGAAATAAAATGTGATGAATTCTAGATAAAAAACCATATCAGTTTTGATATGGTTTTTTAGTTGCTAGATTTTATATCAACCCAAGAATTATAATAAGCTTTCTTAATATCAAATGGTAAATCTGTGTAAAATTCACATTTATCTAAAAGCTCTTTTGGCATATATGCATTAGGGTTATCTTGTATTTCTTTTGGTTGTTGTTGCATAGCTTTTTTATTAGGAGTAGTGTAGCCTATTTCATTTGCTATTTTTAATGCATTTTTTTTGTCGCTTACAAAATTTATAAACTTTTCAGCTGCATCAACATTTTTAGCATCAGTAGGTATACATAAACTATCTATCCAGAAATTAGCACCTTCTTTAGGTATTACATATTCTAAATTAGGATTTTCTGCTTGAAGATTTAAACCTTCACCAGACCAAATCATATTTATAGCAGTTTCTCCACTTTCGATCATAGAAGTACCTTCATCTACACCATAAATAGGATTTAAATTTTTTCTTTGGTTCATAAGAAGTTCTTTAGCTTCATTTATTTGATTTAAATCTTTAGTATTTAATGAATAGCCAAGACTTTTAAGTGCAGCACCTAATGTATCTCTATAATTATCAAACATAAATACATTGTTTTTATAATTTTCATTCCATAAAATATCCCAACTATCAACTTTTTCTTTTACTATATCTTTATTATATATAATACCTATTGTACCGAACATATAAGGCACAGAGTAATCGTTATTTGGGTCCATTGGTAAATTTAAATAATCTTCATTCATTTGAGATAAATTAGGTATATTTTTTTTATTTATTTTTTGTAAAAGTCCTTCTTGTATCATTGTTGGCATTAGATAATCAGAAACTAAAACAACATCATAAGATATGCTTCTGCTACCAATTTTTTGATACATAGCATCCATTTCATCAAAAGTATCCATAATTACTTTTATATTGTATTTTTCTTCGAATTCTGTGATTACCGTTTCATCTATATTTTCACCATAATTTAAAAAATGTAGTTCTTGGTATTCATCTTCATTTTTGCAACCAATGAAAAATATGCTAGTAAATATAATGCATATAGATAATATCATGAGTTTGATTGATTTGTTCATAAAAATTCCTTTCTTATTTTTTTGTATTTTAAGTTATTACCCACATTATAAAATTAGTAACTCAAAATAAAAATACTTTTGTGACAATTTTATGACATATTTGTTTCAAGTTTAAGGAGAATTATAATTTATAAGAATGTATAATATAATCAAGAAGTTGATAAAAACTAAAAATTGATATATATAAAGGAGAGATTATTATGAAATTAAAAAAATTAGGTATAATGGCATTAGCATTAGGAATAGGGATAACAGTTACAACATCATCATTTGCAGCAGAAAAAATTGAAGATGAGAAAGTTAATGTTGATGAAATATTTTCAATAGAAAGATACATAGAATATGTAAAATCATTAGGAGTTTTAACAGAAGATGAAATGCAAAAATTTGCAGATTCAGAAAGACAAAAAGATAAATTATTTGATGAAATACAAGAAATAGAGGAAAAAGGAAATTTAACTGAAGAGCAAAAACAAGAAATAGAAAATAAAAATAAAGAAATAGATAAAATAATACAAGAAACTGAAATATTAAATAATAAAATTACTGATTTAACAGTGGGTGAAGATGAAATATCTGAAGAAGACGAAGAAAAATTACTACAACAACATCTTGAAGAGATAAAATCATTGGGTATATTAACTGAATCAGAAATGCAACAATATGAAAAAGTAGAAAGAGAAGCATACGAATTATATAAAAGCACAAAACCTTTTTATGAAAAAGATAGTTTAACTAAAGAAGAAGAAAAAGAAATGGAAAAAATATATAACAAGACAGAAAAACTATATGAAAGCATATACGATATAATGTTGAAAATAGAAAAATCAGAGTATTAACAATAAAATAATATAAATGTTATAATAAATTTAGAAGTCATAGGGCTTCTAAATTTTTTTATTGGAGTGATTTAATTGAAAAAATTAATATATATAGCAGATGATGAAGAAAATATTTTAAATTTAGTAAAGATGTTTTTAGAGAGTGAGGGATATAATGTAAAAACATTTTTTACGGGAGATGAACTTTTTGAAGAATTTATTATAAAAAAACCAGACCTTATAATTTTGGATATAATGATGCCAGGAACTGATGGTTTAACTATATGTAATAAAATTAGAAATATTTCTGATATTCCTATAATATTACTTACTGCAAAAGATAGTGACTATGATTATATAGAAGGGATAACTTTAGGTAGTGATGATTATTTAACTAAACCATTTAGACCTACTATTTTAAATATGAGAGTGAAATCACTTCTAAGAAGAGTAGAAATGAGCAATAAAATGAAACAAGATGAAGATACAATATGTGGCAATTTAGTATTATCGGAAAAAAAGAGAGCTATATATTGTGAAAACAATGAAATAAAATTAACTCAAACAGAGTATTTATGTCTTGGATATCTGATGAAACATTTTAAAGAAGCTATTTCTAGAGAAGATATGTTAGAGGAAGTTTGGGGATATAATGAAAGCGTTGAAACAAGAGTTACAGATGAAACCATTCGCCGTATTCGTAAAAAACTTTCAAATAATGATTGTAATGTAGTTATAAATAATAAATGGGGATACGGGTATATATTAGAGGAAAAATGATGATTAGCAAAAAAAAGTATATGGGATTATTTTTGGCTATTATATCTATAATAATAAGTGTTTTATTTTTGGCAACATTTAATATAGGAATAAGATATTATGTAGATAATGAGGCTAGAGAAACTATAAATAAATACATAAGACTTTATATGTTGCACGATGATTACACTAAAATGTATGGTAAAAATGGATACTATTTTATAAGTGGAATGTATGAAATTTCTGACAGTATGTTTGATATATCTGAAATAGAAATAGATGAAAATGATTCGTATGATTATATAACATCATTGGAGAAAAATTTAGTAAATCATTATACTAAAAATAAAGACGATATAGAAGATTTTGAAATATATAAAGTCAATTTAAATGGTAAAAAAATATATTTTACATCGATATCTCAAAAAAATATCTCAAAAGAATATTCTGAAACATTTTTATTTTATATAGATACCTCATCAGTATTTTATATGTCAGATTTACTTTGTAAAGTTTTTATACTTGTTATTATAATAATAGTATTAGTAAGTAGCTTGTTAGGATTTGAAGTGGGTAAAAAATTAGAAAAGTCAGAAGAAAAATTAAGAAGATTTTTTTCTAATGCATCTCATGAACTAAAAACACCTCTTATGTCTATTCAAGGATATGCAGAGGGGATTTATACTGGAGTTATGACTGATACAAAAGGAGCCTCTAAAGTAATATTAGAACAAAGTGAGAGAATGGAATCTTTAGTAGAAGAGTTATTACTTCTTTCTAAAATAGAGAGTGGATATTTAAAACTTGAAGAAAATAAAATTGATTTATTGTATATTTTAGATAGTATAATTAATGCTAATAAGCCTTTAACTACTAATATAGAAATTGAAATGGATTTTCCTAATGAAGAAATTATTATCATAGGAGATGAAAAACAATTATATAAGGCTATTGATAGTATATATTCAAATGCAATAAAATTTACTAAAGACAAAATAAGAGTAAGTATATTTAAAAATAATAAAAATATTAATATAATTATATCTGATAATGGACAAGGTATAGCAAAAGAAGATATGAATTATATATTCGATAGATTTTATTACGGGAAAAATGGAAGCACAGGGATAGGATTATCTCTTTCTCAAGAAATAATAAATTTACACAAAGGAAAAATAGTTGCTAAAAATAATAATGGTGCAGAATTTACTATATCGATACCTATAAACATTTAATTAAAAATTTGATTGTTTAAAATTAATATTGAAAATAGCATATAAATAATATATTATTTATATGCTATATTTTTAGATGAATTACAAAACAATATTTTTATATATAAGAATTTTAGAAAGATAGTAGGAGTAAATATGGACAATAATTTAAGAAATTTAATAGATGAATTTGAAAGAAAATTAACAACGGACAATAAAATGATAGAAAGTTTTTCAAAGTTAAAATATAGAGCAGCGAATATTTCGAATTTAGAGGAATTTAATACTTTAATAAAAACTGCATCAAGATTTATAGAAACTATAAATAATGAAATAGAACAATATAAAAATTATTTATGTGATATAAAAAGAGAATTAGGATTTGAAGTATCAGAAGAAGCATTTATAGAAAATTATGATCTTGAATCAAACCATACCGTAGAAGAACTATTTAAAGAAAAGAGTATGGACCAATTACTTGAATTATCTAGAAAAGGAAATGTAGAGGCACAGTGTAAATTAGGTATCATATATTATGAAGAAGAAAATGTAGAAGAAGCAAAGATATGGTTAGAAAAATCGGCGAACGAAGGAAATATAGAGGCGCAATCTAATCTAGGGGCTATATACTTACTAGAAGGAAATAATAAAGAAGCGAAGGTATGGTTAGAAAAATCAGGAAAGAAAAATAATATGCAAGCTCAAGTGAATTTAGCTATTGTTTATTTCTTAGAAAATAATATTGAAGAAGCGAAAAAGTGGTATGAAAAAGCGGTACATCAAGGATACAGACAAAGCAAAGATGGATTTGGTATTATAGATATGGAAAATGAAGAATTTATAAATAAAGAAACAAGTATGGATTTTGTAGATGAACAGAAGGATAATATTAAAGAATTATATGAAAAAGCAACAAATGAAGGAGATATAGAATCTCAAATTGCATTAGGAACTATATGCTATAAAGAAGGAAATATTGCAGAAGCGAAAAAGTGGCTAGAAAAAGCAGCTAATCAAGGAAGTGCAGAAGCTCAAAATAATCTAGGGAATATATACTTCTTGGAAGGTAATAATGAAGAAGCGAAAATGTGGTTAGAAAAAGCAGCTAGTCAAGGTTATGAAGAAGCTATTACAATGTTTAATGTTTTATATATGTATTAGATTTATAACTGGGTTAATTAACTCAGTTTTTTATTGTAATAATTGAGTTATATATTTTTTGCAGGGTATAATTAGTACTAACTAAATTTATAGAAATAATAATTAAAAGAGGTTGTTATGATTAGTATTTTAGGTCTTATTTTTTCATTGATACTAATAATGTATCTTGCATATAAAGGATATTCAACCATAGTAACAGCACCGATAATAGCTTTATTAACGGTAATACTTACTACTGGTTTTGATGGTCATCTAATGGCAAATTATACAGAAGTTTATATGAGTGGGTTTGCAAATTTCATAAAAAATTATTTTCCGCTTTTTATGACAGGTGCTATATTTGCTAAACTTATGGAAGAAGTAGGATATGCAAAATCAATAGCATATTTTATAACCAAGAAATTAGGAAAAGATAAATGTGTGCTAGCAGTAGTTTTATCTGGAGCATTACTTACATATGGAGGAGTTTCATTATTTGTGGTTGCATTTATTCTTTATCCTATTGCTACTACGTTATTTAGGGAAGCTAATATCCCAAAAAGATTAATTCCAGGAACTATTGCATTAGGTGCTTTTACATTTACTATGACTGCTGTACCAGGAAGCCCTGAAATTCAAAATGTTATACCTATGAAATATTTTGGAACAGATACTTTTTCAGCACCTGTTATAGGTATATTTGCTAGTATTTTGATGTTTGAACTTGGTATGATATGGCTTACAAAGAGAGTAAACTCTGCTAAGGCTAATAATGAAGGATATGGAAATCACAATGACGATATAGTTGAAGATGATTATACAGATATACCTAGTTTATTTAGTTCAGTTTTTCCTATAATAATAATATTTATAACGAATTTGTTTTTTTCTAAAGTCTATTATCAAAATGTAGACGGAAGTTATTTAAGTGAATTTAATACTACTTTAGAAAATGTATCAGGGACTTGGAGTGTTATAATAGCAATAGTGTTTGCAGATTTATTTATAATATTAACTAATTTTAAGAAGTTAACTAATTTAAAATCTGTCTTAGATACTGGGGTTTCTAATTCATTTAGACCTTTGTTAAATTCTAGTGCGATAGTAGGTTATGGAAGTGTAATAAAATCTTTATCTGTATTTGGGTTAATACAATCTTTTATTTTTGGAATCTCATCTAACCCTATAATATCTGAAGCATTGTCAGTGAATTTAATTTGTGGTATGACTGCATCGGCATCTGGAGGATTAGGAATATCGCTTGATGCTTTAGCATCTACTTATCTACAAATGGCTAATGAAATGGGTATATCTCCGGAGATATTACACAGGATAGCATCACTTTCGTCTGGAGGATTAGATACACTTCCTCATAATGGAGCAGTCATTACAACTCTTGCTATTTGTGGCTTGACTCATAAAGAAGCATATAAAGATATTTTTGTAACTTCTGTTATTATTCCTATATTTACAACTATGGTTGTTGTAATACTTACATCTATTAGGTTTGCTATATAAAAAGAGGGCGATGTTATATATGCCCTCTTTTTATAAAATTTTTCTAATTATATTGTTGTATATATCTTTAATATCTACATCAGGTTTTTTTATAAACTTTAGTTTATATTTTCCACCTCGTGTTTTTATAACTAATTCATCAGTTAAAGCAAAAACTCTATCATTTTTTACAAGTCCTACTTCGTTTATATTTCTAAATGGAATTGTTATTATAGATGTTGTAGGTTCTGTAAAGTCTAAATCTTTATCAACAAATATAATTCTTTTATCTGTTATACACAAAAAGTCTAAAAACAGTGGGTGTATTGACTCTATTATTTCATCTTCAAATATAAAACCTTGAATTTTTTCAATATAAGCTTCTTCTTGAGTTTTTTTTGTTTTCGTTTTCGCAGGAAATAATTGCATTATGTGTATACCTCCGAATCTTGATTTATGTCTATTATATAATTTTAATTAGTTATATAGAGATACTTATTTAAGTATACCATATATGGTTTTATAAATGAATTATTTATAAAATAAATATTAGTTTTTGTCGATATTATCTATATATATATTTTCTGATTTTCTGAAAAGTATGTCTATGCAAGACAAAAATGTTATAGCAATTATGCTAATTATAATTATTTTTATAAAAATATAATCAAACCATTTAGGTAAGTTGTTTGAGATAATTGAAATAATAATTAAAAGGACGTCAATAATTCCTAAAAATATTCCAATAATTTGGCTTAATTTATGATATTTTTGTTTTTCTTCTTTTGATGTAATAGTATTAATTGCTATAAGTGAACTTCCTTTGCCCATTAAAAAGAATATTGTTAAAATTGCAAAGATTATAGCCATTATATATACTATTTCAATTGATATAATAATATTTATAACAAATCACCTCCATAAACTAATATTTTTCTTTTCAAGTTTTTATTCATATGTATAATATCAAAATTATAATTAATTTTTATTATAGCATTGGTAATAAAAACAGAGTTAACCAAGTTGGTTAAGTCAAAAAACCTCATTTACTTATGATATGGTTCTCCGTTACACCTCCAAAGGAGCACGTTTTACTTTAATTGTTCTAAAGCCTTACATTTTTTAAGCTCTTTCATAAGTTCTTTCTCTATTTCTTTATCTAAATATCTCCTTGGAATTATATGAG
>JAGHEK010000064.1 GCA_017889265.1 Romboutsia sp.
AAAGAATTACCTATAAAAGCTGCAGAACTTGGTAGAGTTCATAGACATGAATTATCAGGAGCTCTTCATGGACTTATGAGAGTTAGAGCGTTTACTCAAGATGATGCACATATATTCATGTTACCTGAACAAATAAAGGATGAAATAAAAGGTGTAGTAAAGTTAATAGATAAAGTTTATAAAACTTTTGGATTTGAATATCATCTTGAATTATCTACAAGACCGGAATCATCAATAGGATCTGATGAAGAATGGGAATTAGCAGAAAGTGGATTAAAAGAAGCATTAGAAGAATTAAACCTTCCTTATAAATTAAATGAGGGAGACGGGGCATTCTATGGACCTAAGATAGATTTCCATTTAAAAGATTGTTTAGGAAGAACTTGGCAATGTGGAACTATACAATTAGATATGCAACTTCCACAAAGATTTGATATAAGTTATATAGGTCAAGATAATGAAAAGCATAGACCTGTTATGATACACAGAGTTGCATTCGGTAGTATAGAAAGATTTATAGGAATACTTATAGAACATTATGCAGGTAAATTCCCAGTTTGGTTAGCTCCAACTCAAGTTAGAATACTTCCTATATCGGATAAGTATAATGATTATACTAATAAAGTTAAAAATAGATTATTTGAAAAAGGTATAAGAGTAGAAGTTGATGATAGAACAGAAAAAACTGGATTCAAGATAAGAGAAGCTCAACTTCAAAAAATACCTTATATGTTAATAGTAGGAGAAAAGGAACAAGAGGAGAATACTGTTTCTGTAAGAAGTAGAGATAAAGGTGAAGTTGGAAGTATAAATTTAGATGAATTTATAGAGATTATAACTAAGGAAATAGAAGAAAGAGTTAATGTATTATAATAAAAATGTGTTAAAGAAGGATTGACCTTCCTTAACACATTTCTTTTCTTATTAATGATTTTAGTTCTTCGTGTGTCATAGTTTCATTTTCAAATAAATGATTAGATACTATATGTAAATCGTTTATATTTTCTCTGAGTAATTCTAATGTTTCTTTATAACAGTTTTCAACTATTGAATTAGCTTCCTTTTGTATTTTTTCAGTTAAAAAAGTTTTATTTTTATTATCTATTGTCATAAATCCTAAATCACTCATTCCATATTCGCAAATCATTTGGTTAGCAATATCTGTAACCTTCTTTAAATCATCTTTTGCACCAGTAGATTTATGATTAAATATTAGTTCTTCAGAAGCTTTTCCTGCGAGTAATATTTTTATTTTAGAAAGAAGCTCATCTTTTGTGTATATGTATCTATCTTCATCAGGAAGTTGTAAAACATATCCTAAGGCTTGACCTCTAGGAACTATAGAAATTTTTTGGATAGGACAAATTCCAACTAAATCGCTAACTAAAGCATGTCCTGCTTCGTGATATGAAACTATCCTTTTTTCTTTTTCTATCAAAGTAGATGTTTTTGATTCTAGCCCTGCGATAACTCTTTCTAGTGCTTTATCAAAATGATTTTCTGTTATTACACTACTATTTTCTCTAACAGCGAATATTGCTGCTTCGTTAGCTATATTTGCAAGGTGAGCTCCATTAAATCCATGTGTTTTTTTAGCTAATATGTTCAAATCAACTTTTTTGTCTATTGGTTTATCTTTAGTATGTACTTTAAGGATTTCGTGTCTCGTATGATAGTTTGGTGAACCTATATGTACATGTCTATCAAATCTTCCGGGTCTAAGTAAAGCTTCATCTAATAAGTCTAATCTATTAGTAGCTCCTATAACAATTATATTTGAGTCTTTAGTAAAACCGTCCATTTCAACTAGAAGTTGATTTAGTGTTTGGTCTTTTTCATTGTTACTTTCAGAGTGTCTTTTTGCTCCTATTGCATCTATTTCATCTATAAATATTATACTAGGAGCCTCTTTTCTGGCTCTATCAAATAAAGCTCTTACTCTTTTAGCACCAACTCCTACATATTTCTCTACGAACTCAGAACCTGTAACGTTAAAAAATGCAGAGTTAGTTTCTCCGGCAACTGCAGAAGCAAGTAATGTTTTTCCTGTTCCGGGTGGACCATAAAATAAAACTCCTTTAGGTATTTTTGCACCCATTTTTTTATATTTATCTGGAAATCTCATAAAATCTACTATTTCAAATAATTCTTCTTTTATTTCTTCAAGCCCAGCAACATCATTAAAAGTTGTTTTTGGTTTAGTGTATGAAGAGTCATCTTTAGTTTCTTTTTCTATTTTTGTTTGTGCAAATACAGGGACAGGTTTATTATTTAATTTTTTGAATAAATTATCAAACATTTTCATTCTAATCACCTCGTTTATACTTTTATAAAGATATATTTTCCAAAATTGATAGATTTTATTATGAAAACTTTAAAATTATAAAAAATATTAATCAAGAAGATTATTAACAAAAATCTTAAAAAAAATAATTGTTATTTTTTAATAAAAAAATACTTGAAAAGTTATTTAAAAAATATTATAATACACTAGAACAAAAAAACAAGAAGAAGTCCGCTTCTCACCTTATGACTAGCGTTATGAGTGTACATGTAAGTTATATTTCTTTATAGTGTTTAAATTTAACTTATTTAGCGGATGTTTATCATTCGTTTTTTTATTTTTCAAAAAATTTTGGAGGTGTACCACCATTAAAGAAGTAGCAATAAATGAACAAATAAGAGATAAAGAATTAAGAGTTATCTCTGATGCTGGTGAACAATTAGGTATAATGTCTGCAAAAGATGCACAAGTATTAGCTAATAATAAAAATTTAGATTTAGTTATGATTTCACCTAATGCTAACCCGCCAGTGTGCAAAATAATGGATTATGGTAAGTATAAGTACGAACAGTCAAGAAAAGAAAAAGAATCTAAGAAAAAACAAAAAGTTATAAATATAAAAGAAGTTAGATTAAGACCAGGTATAGAAACGAATGATTTAAATACTAAGGCTAATCAAGCTATCAAATTCCTTAAAAAGGGAGATAAAGTTAAAGTTGAACTTAGATTTAGAGGTAGAGAACTAGGTCATAAAGATATTGGAAAAGAAGTTATGATTAAGTTTATAGATATAGTAAAAGAGTTTGGAGAACCAACAAAGCCCCCAGCATTTGAGGGAAATAATATGGTTGTTATGATAGATCCAAAAAAATAGATATTTTGAGAGGAGGAACTGGATATGCCTAAAATGAAGACTCATAGAGGTGCTGCTAAAAGATTTAAGAAAACTGGAACTGGAAAGTTAAAGAGAGCTAAAGCTTTTAGAAGACATATATTAACTAAGAAAGATGCAAAAACTAAAATGCAACTTAGAAAGTCTGGAATAGTTACAGCAGGAGATGCTAAAAGAATAGAACAATTATTACCATACTAAAAAACACTTAAGAGGAGGTTACTGAAATGGCAAGAGTTAAAAAAGCTATGAATGCTCGTAAGAAGCACAAGAAGGTTTTAAAACTTGCGAAAGGATTTATAGGTTCAAGAAGTAAGTTATATAGACCAGCAAATACATTCGTAATGAAATCATTAAAGAATGCTTATATAGGAAGAAAGTTAAAGAAAAGAGATTACAGAAAACTTTGGATACAAAGAATAAACGCTGGAACTAGAGCTCATGGATTATCTTATTCAAGATTCATGAATGGATTAAAATTAGCTGGTGTTGAAGTAAATAGAAAAATGTTAGCTGAAATGGCTATAAATGATGAAAAAGGGTTTGCAAAGTTAGTAGAACTTGCAAAATCTAAATTAGCTTAATAAAAAAGACCTTTGAATAAAACTATTCAAAGGTCTTTTTTTGAATAATTTTATAAGCTTTAAGATAAATTATATTTTATAGGTTGATAATGTTAATGATTTGATATAAACTAAATAATTATTTAGTGTTAAAACTTCTTAAGGAGGTAAAAAGTTGAAAGAACTTTTTGAAAAAATATATTATAAAATAAATAAGCTTGATCCGACTCAAGTTATGATAATGGGTTTTGCAATTATAATATTAATTGGTGCATTTATTTTAAATTTGCCTATATCAACTAAAAATGGAGAGAGTATAGGGTTTTTAGATGCATTATTTACATCTACTTCGGCAGTTTGTGTTACAGGGCTTGTAGTTGTAGACACTGCTACATATTGGAATTTTTTTGGACAACTTGTAATAATTTTCTTAATACAAATCGGTGGTTTGGGGTTTATGACTATAACTACTATGTTTGCAATTATCGCTAGAAAAAAGATAAATTTAAGAGAAAGATTACTTATACAAGAATCGCTTAATCAAGTAGATCTATCGGGATTAGTAAAGTTAAGCAAGTACATAATATTTATGACTTTTTCCATAGAAGGAATAGGTGCAATATTATTATCTACTGTTTTTATTCCTCAGTTTGGTTTTTTAAAAGGAATATTTTATAGCATATTTCATTCTATATCTGCATTTTGCAATGCGGGATTTGATTTAATGGGAGAAGTTAGCGGAGAATTTAGTTCATTAACTTATTATTTTAATAATTTCACTGTAACTATAACGGTATCATTACTTATAATATTTGGAGGATTAGGGTTTCCCGTTATACTTGACGTATTTAAAAATAGAAAATTTAAGAAATTAAATACACATTCTAAGTTAGTTTTAAGTAGTAGTGCTTTTTTAATATTGTCTGCTATGTTATTTATATTAATATTAGAATTTGACAATCCAGACACTTTAGGTAAACTTGAATTTAAAGATAAAATTTTGGCATCGCTATTTCAATCTGTTACAACTAGGACTGCAGGATTTAATACTATTGATTTAACTTTTATGAAAGAAAGTACTTTATTTTTGATGATAATATTTATGATAATAGGAGCATCACCTGCATCTACCGGAGGAGGTATAAAGACTACTACTTTTGCAGTTCTTATTTTGGAGGTAAAATCGTTTATTAGACAAAAGCAAGATATCGAGATATATAATAGAAGAGTAAGTGTTGGAGCTATAAGAAAATCGCTTAGTATATTTTTAATAGCCATATGTGTTATATCTTTAGGTACTTTAATTATTTCTATAACGGAGCCGCATTTTACACTTCTTGAGGCTGGATTTGAAGTAGTTTCTGCTTTTGCAACTGTTGGTCTTAGTATAGGAGGAAGTGCATCGCTTAGTGTTTTAGGGAAGTTATTCATAATAATTTTTATGTTTATAGGTAGAGTAGGTTCACTTACATTCTTTACTGCCTTACTTATTAGAAAGAATAAGAAAAAAACTCTTATTAGATATCCAGAGGATAAAATTATAGTTGGTTAGAATTTATATAATTATAAGAAAGGAAATATTATGAAACAATATTTAGTTATAGGATGTGGAAGATTTGGAGCATCTGTTGCAACTACTATGCATCTTTTAGGTCATGAAGTTATGGCAATAGATAAAAATGAAGAAGTTATACAGGCAATATCAGATAAAGTTACTCATGCTGCAATAGTTGATGTAGAAGATGAACAGGCACTTAGATCTATAGGTATTGGAAATTTTGATGTAGTAGTGGTAGCTATGGGTTCATATTTAAGAGCATCTATAATGGTAACTCTTATAGCGAAAGAAATGGGTGTATCACAAGTTGTTTGCAAAGCAAAAGATGATATACAAGGAAAGGTTTTATATAAAATAGGCGCTGATAGAATTATCTATCCTGAAAGAGATATGGGTGTTAAGGTTGCTCATAATTTGGTATCTGATAATATTTTAGATCATATAGAATTAGATCCTAAATACTCGATAGTAGAAGTTGTTACACCAAGATGTTGGATAGGTAAAACTTTAGTTGAACTTGATTTAAGAGCAAAGTATGAAATAAGTGTTTTAGCTGTAAAAATTGGTAAGGAAATAGATGTTACACCAGATCCTAACAAAAAATTAGAACGAGGAACTATACTGGTAATACTTGGTTCTACAAAGAGTATCAGCAAAATAACATTAGATGAAGAATAGGATAAAAAGCCGTAAAAGTTTAGAATTTTTATGGCTTTTAAGATTTTTTATAAAAATTATAGAAAAATTTTAAAAAAGTGTTGACTTAGTAAAAATAAGATGATAATATAATACTTGTCCTAAGGGACGACAAAAAAATTAAAAATGTGGTTACAATAGCAAAGAGGATACACCTGTTCCCATACCGAA
>JAGHEK010000065.1 GCA_017889265.1 Romboutsia sp.
AAATAGAGATGGAGAACTTGCTAAAAAATATGCTAAAGAACATATAGAAAAAGCAGAGTCATTCGTAATAGATAGAAAAACTAAAAATAATTAAGCTATGAATATTTTTATCATAGCTTTTTTGTATAAAAAAATATTTATCGGACATACTCAATATATAAGTATATTGAGGGGATGATATTTTGAGAAAGATAAGATTAACTTTTTTTATAATAAGTTTGATAAGTATAATATCTATGATGGGTATTACTATAAATGGGGAAATAAATAGAATGAAAAATTCTTCTGAGGATTATAAAGATAAATTAATTAGATTTCACGTTTTGGCAAATAGTGATTCAGATGAAGACCAAGAGCTTAAATTAAAAGTAAGAGATGAGGTTATAGCTTATTTACAACCTAAGCTAAAAAACTCTAAAGATATAAAAGAGAGTGAACAAATAATAAAAAATGAATATGAAAATTTAGAAAAAATAAGTAAACAAGTAATAAAAGAAAATGGATATGATTATGATGTATCTATTTCATTAACTTATAGCGATTTTCCTACAAAGCAATACTCTAGTGTAGTTTTACCTCATGGAGAGTATAAAGCACTAAAGATAATAATAGGAGAAGGTGAAGGGAAAAATTGGTGGTGTGTTATGTTTCCTCCACTTTGCTTTGTTGATGAAGAAACAGGCATACTAGACAAAGAAACTGACGAAAAACTAAAAAAGATACTTACTAAAGAAGAATATGAATTGATAACTAATAAAAATTCTAAAGATGCTACTCGTGTTAAAGTAAAATTTAAGATAGTTGAGATAATTGATAATATTTCTAAAAAAAGAAATGCATAGAATTAATTTATTGATAAATATAAAAATATATAATTACATTAGAATTATTGAAATAAAGGAGCTTTTGCTTCTTTATTTTTGTTTTAAAATAAATTATAATATTCACTAATATGGTAATTAGCATATAATTATTATGTTATTATTAATAAAGAGGTGAAATTTGATGAAAAAACTTAATGTAGCTTTAATATTTGGTGGAAAATCAGGTGAACACGAAGTATCTTTACTATCGGCATCATCTATTTATAAGCATATAGATAAAGAAAAATACAATGTTTTTACAATAGGAATAACTAAAGAGGGTAATTGGTTATACTATGAAGGAAATGAAGAGAATATAAAAAATGGTAAATGGGTTGATTTAGCTGACAAAGACGTAGAAATTAACTTTATACCTAATGGAAATAAAAAAGTTGGAATAATATTTAAGGATAAAGTACAAGAAATAGATGTTATATTCCCAGTTTTACACGGTCCTTATGGTGAAGATGGTACTGTTCAAGGGTTATTTGAATTAAGTCAAATTCCTTATGCTGGTTGTGGTGTTTTAGCTTCTAGTGTTGGTATGGATAAATTAATATGTAAAGATGTATTTTCAAAGATAGGGTTACCTCAAGTTGATTACACTTTTACTACTAGATGGGATTTTGAAAGAGATTTAGAAGGAGAAATAAATAAAATAGAAAAATCTTTAAATTATCCTATATTCGTAAAGCCTGCTAATTTAGGTTCTAGTGTGGGAATATCTAAGGTAAAAAATAAAGAGGAACTTATAAATGGTATAAATGAGGCTTTAAAATATGATTCAAGAATAGTTCTTGAAAAGGGTATTGATGCTAGAGAAATTGAAGTTGCAGTTTTAGGAAACAATGATGTAAGAGCTTCAATAGCTGGAGAAATAAAACCTGCTGATGAATTTTATAGCTATGAAGATAAGTATATAGACGGGCAGTCTACTTATGATATACCAGCTAAAATAGACGAAGTTACTATGGAAAATATAAGAAGTATGGCTATAAAAGCATTTAAAGGTATAGATGGAAAAGGTCTTTCTAGGGTAGACTTTTTTATAGATAAAAATTCTAATGAAATATTTATAAATGAAATAAATACTTTACCTGGATTTACTAATATAAGTATGTATCCTAAAATGTGGGAGTTTACTGGTATAAACTATACTAATCTTATAGATGAAATCATACAACTAGCATTAGATGTTAGAAAGTAAAGAGGGATTTGTATGGATAAACCTATAGGTATTTTTGATTCAGGATTAGGTGGTTTAACTGTTTTAAAAGAAGTTAGAAATGTATTACCATTTGAAAATATAGTTTATTTTGGTGATACTAAAAGAGTGCCTTATGGTTCAAAATCAAAAGAAGATATTATAAAGTATACTTTTGAGGCGATAGATTTTTTGATTTCAAAAAATGTTAAAGTTATAGTTATAGCTTGTAATACTGCTACTGCTATTTCTTTAGATTTAGCTCAAAAAAAGTATGATATTCCTATAATTGGCGTTATAAAATCAGGTTCTAAGTCTGTGGTCTCTAAAACTAAGAACAAGGTAGTAGGTGTTATAGGAACTACTGCGACTATAAATTCAAATTCATATGTAGAAAATATAAAAGAACTGGATAAAAGTATTAAAGTTTTTCAAAAAGCCTGTCCATTATTCGTTCCTATTGTAGAGGAAGGTTTTTCGAAAACTGATGTTGCAAAAGAGACTGCAAAAATATATTTAAAAGATTTAATAAATAAAGATATAGATACTTTAGTTTTAGGATGTACTCATTATCCTCTTTTAAAAGATTCTATAAAATACGTTGTAGGCGAAAAAATAAATTTAGTAGACCCTGCAAAAGAAACTTCAATTACATTAAGAGATGTACTTATTAAGAAAAATATATTAAATAAAAAAAGTAAAAATGGAATTTGTGAATATTTTGTTTCTGATAATCCTGAAAAATTTAGTTTGATTGCTAAGGACTTATTAGGAATAGAAGATATTAAAGTTTTTGGCTAGGAGACATAACTTGAAAGTAAAAATAAGCATAGAAACTAAACAATATGATGAAAATGGAAATAATGATACTATTTTTATAAATACTGAAGGAGAGTTATATGAGAAAAATGATTTTTTTCATATAGTTTATAAAGAAGAAAATAACACTAATAAATTATCTATAAATAAAAAAACTAATGAAGTGAGTATAAAAAAGTTTGGTGAAATTACTTCTAAAATGATCTTTAGAAAAAATTCTAGAGATTTTATAAAATACAGTACTCCTTATGGTATATTTAATATGGATATTAATACTAATAGTTTAGATTTAGATATAAATGATAATGGAATTTTTCTAAAAATAGATTATGATATAAAAATAGAAAATTTATTTAATGGGAAAAATGAGATTAATATAAAAATTATATAAAATAAAAGGTAGTAAAAACACTACCTTTTGTTTAGTTTATCTGTTATGATAATATTTGAATTAATTGATACAAGGTGTTAGAATATTTTTATAGAATTTGATAAAATGATAAAAATAAAGAGGGATAAGAATGATTTTTGAAAAAGTGCTTAGTACTATAAAAAAGTACAATTTGATAGAAGATGGCGATAGGATTGTTCTAGGCATTTCGGGAGGACCTGATTCGGTAACTTTATTGCATATATTAAATAGACTTAAAGAAAAAATGGATATTAAAATATATGCAGCACATTTAAATCATCAAATAAGAGGACTAAAAGCCGAAGAAGATGCTTTTTATGTGGCAGAAATTTGTGAGAGTATGGGAATAATGTGTTTTCTAAAGTCTATTGATGTTCCTAAATATTGTAAGGAAAATGGATTTTCGATAGAAGAAGGTGCGAGACATTTAAGATATGAAATGTTTGAAGAAATAAAAATAAAAACTAAGTCAAATAAAATTGCACTTGGACATAATATGAATGACCAAGCAGAAACAATGCTTATGAGGATAATTAGGGGAACAGGGCTTAAAGGACTTAAAGGGATAGATTACATAAGAGAAGATGGGGTTATCAGACCTTTGCTTGATATAGATAGAAAAGATATAGAAGCTTATTGTGATAATAATAACTTAAATCCAAGGACTGATGAAAGTAATTTAGAGACTATCTATACAAGAAATAAAATAAGGCTTGATTTAATACCTTACATAGATGAAAATTTTGATTGTAATATAAAAGAAGCTCTAGTTAGAATGAGTTCTAGTCTAAAGTTTGATAATGATTTTATAGAAAAAGAAGCTGAAAGATTTTTCTATGAAGTATCAAAAATAAGTAAAGATAGAGTAGACATAGACATACAATTATATAAAAGCTTACATAATGCTATAAAATTAAGAATATTAAAAATGGGTATAAATAAGATACTTGGGGATACTAAACAAATAGAATTAAAACATATAAATGATATAATAGAGCTTGAAGCAGAAAATAAAATAGATAAAAAAATAAATCTACCAAGAGGGATAATTGTATATAGAAATAAAGACTTTATAACTATAACTAATAAAGAAATAGTTATAGAAGAAGTTGAATTTTTGTATAATATACCTAATGAAGCATTTGTAAAGATAAAAGAAATAGGCTTGGTGATTCAAACCCAAAAAGTTAGTATAAATAAATTTAAGAATATGAAAAAAGATTCTAATTCAAGAGGGTTTGATTTAGATAAAATAAAAGGAAGCTTAGTAATAACTAATAGAAAACAGGGAGATAAAATAAAGTTATCAAATGGTACTAAAAAAATAAAAGATTTATTTATTGACCTAAAAATACCAAAAGAAGAAAGAAGTAAAATACCTATACTAAAAGATGATAATGGTATTTTGTTAGTTGGTGATTATAGAGTTAGTGAAGACTATAAAATTGACCTAAATACTAAAGAGGTATTAAAGGTTACTTTTAGCAAGGCTTTAGAATAAGACGAAAGGAGGGATTCTTTTGAAGAAAGTTTTCAAAGGATTAAGTTTCTATTTATTAATATTTATTATAATTGTAGGTGTAGTACAATTTACTGGAAAACCTGCACAAAAAGTAGAACAAATGGAGTTTTCTCAGGTATATCAAGAACTAACAGAAGGAAATGTATCTAGATTATATTTCATAAATGATACATCAGTAGAAGGAGTTTTAAAAGATTCTAACGTAAAGTTTAGGTCTTATATACCAGAAGAAGTTATGGGAGATACTTTCTCTAAAGAAGTATTAGAAAGAGCAAAAACTGGAGAGTTATCATTTGGAGGAGAAGCAAAACCTTCTAGACCTATAATAATGGATATGTTGCCAAGTATAATGCTTTTAGTGTTTATGGGTATACTATGGTTTGTATTTATGAATCAGTCTCAAGGTGGAGGCGGAAGAGTTATGAATTTTGGTAAATCAAAAGCTAAAGTTCATAAAGATGATGAAAAAACTAGGGTAACGTTTAAAGATGTTGCAGGTTTAAATGAAGAAAAAGAAGATTTACAAGAAATAGTAGATTTCTTAAAGAATCCTAAAAAATATATAGATTTAGGAGCTAGAATTCCAAAAGGTGTTCTTATGGTTGGACCTCCAGGAACAGGTAAAACTTATTTATCAAGAGCAGTAGCAGGAGAAGCTGGAGTACCATTTTTTAGCATAAGTGGTTCTGATTTCGTTGAAATGTTTGTTGGGGTTGGAGCATCTAGAGTTAGAGATTTATTCGAACAAGCAAAGAAAAATGCACCGGCTATAATATTTATAGATGAAATAGATGCT
Organism: Romboutsia sp.; assembly: GCA_017889265.1. Lineage (GTDB taxonomy): Bacteria > Bacillota > Clostridia > Peptostreptococcales > Peptostreptococcaceae > JAGHEK01. The sequence goes on from JAGHEK010000065.1 coordinate 5,617, forward strand.
GTTGGTAGAAAAAGAGGAGCAGGACTTGGTGGAGGACACGATGAAAGAGAACAGACTCTTAACCAATTGCTTGTTGAAATGGACGGTTTTGGTGTTAATCAAGGGATAATAATAATGGCTGCTACTAATAGACCAGATATTTTAGACCCTGCACTTTTAAGACCAGGTAGATTTGACAGACAAGTAGTTATAGGAGCTCCTGATATAAAAGGTAGAGAGGCTATATTTAAAGTTCACGCTAAAAATAAACCTCTTGAAGATGATGTTAGTGTAGAAGTTTTAGCAAGAAGAACTCCAGGATTTACTCCTGCAGACATAGAAAACTTGATGAACGAAGCTGCTATACTTACTGCCAGAAAAAGAGAAACTAAAATAAAAATGGAAACGATAGAAGAAGCTATAACTAAAGTAATAGCAGGTGTTGCTAAAAAATCTAAAGTTATAAGTGAGCCAGAAAGAAAGCTTACTGCATATCACGAAGCAGGTCATGCAGTTTGTGCTCATGTTTTAGAACATGTAAGCCCAGTACACCAAGTGACTATAATTCCAAGAGGTAGAGCAGGTGGATTTACTATGCAACTACCAGTAGAAGAAAAATTCTATGCCACTAAAAAAGAAATGGAAGAAAATATAATAGTATTACTTGGAGGTAGAGTTGCTGAAGAGTTAACATTAGATGATATATCAACTGGAGCATCAAACGATTTAGAAAGAGTTTCTTCAACTGCAAGAAATATGGTTACTAGATACGGTATGAGTTCGAAACTTGGACCTATGGCTTTTGGTGATAGTGAAGATGAAGTATTCCTAGGAAATAGTTTATCTAGCAAGAGAAATTACTCTGAAGAAGTTGCTTTTGAAATAGATAAGGAAATAAGTAGTATAGTTGATAAAGCATATAAAGAAACTAAGAGAATTCTTACTGAAAATATGGAAAGTTTAGAGTATGTAGCTCAAGCACTTTTAGTTCATGAAACTTTAGATGCAAAACAATTCGTAGAAGCATTTAATAAAGAGTTGTCTTTAGAAAGAAAAGAAGAAGCTATAACTACTGATGAAGTTATAAATAATATATCAACTAATACTGATGAAAGTAAAACTGATTTAGATAATTCTAATGAAAATATAGTTTATAACAATGATGAAAATAAAGAAGAATAATCTAAAGGAACATGGCGTTTGTCATGTTCTTTTTAATTATGATAAAAAAATCAAAGTATTCAGGAGTTGAAAATGGGTAAGAATTTAAAGACTAAATTTATAGGTAAAAAAATAATTGAATTTAAAACTATAAATTCAACAAATACTTATTTAAAAGAAATAGGCAATATTGAAAATGAAGGCACAGTAGTAATAAGTGAAGAGCAAACTGGAGGAAGAGGTCGTTTAGGTAGGAGATGGGTTTCTAGTCATGGTGATGGTATATATATGAGTATGCTTTTAAAACCTAAAATAAAAGTAGAAAAATCACCGTTTATAACTATTATTGCAGGTGCTAGTATAGTAAAAGCATTAAATGATTTTGGGATAAATGCTATGATAAAATGGCCTAATGATATCGTAATAAATGGCAAAAAAATTTGTGGTATACTTACAGAACTTAATTCACATATGGAAAAAATTAATTATATTGTTTTAGGTATAGGAATAAATATAAAAAAGTTAGATTTTGAGGAAGATATAAAAAACATGGCTACATCTATTTATAAAGAAGGTTATGAAATATCAAGAAAAGATTTATTTAATTCTATTTTGTATGAATTTGAAAATTTATATTTAGATTACATTAAATATGATGAAAAAAATGAAGTTTTAAATATATGTAGAAAATATTCTGCTATAATAAATAAAAAAGTGTACATAGTAAATAATAATAAAAAAGAATTGGCATTTTGTATAGATATAAATGATAATGGAAATTTATTAGTTAAAGTAAACGATAATATAATAGAAATTTCATCAACAGAGGTTTCTATAAGAGGAGAAGACTGTTATATATAAAAGAATTTTGATTTATTGACAATATAATATACTATTGATAAAATTTATTTTATTCAGCAAGTATCTATTTTAGAGCTTGACTTTGTTTAGTTTATTTTTTATTTGTCTGGCATCTTTTAAAAGAGCTAGAACGGAGGTTTTTATGAAAAAAATTGATGTTAAAAAAATGGCAGTAGTAGGTATTTTGTCGGCGATATCTATAATTTTATCGTTAACACCTATTGGAAATATACCTATAGGAGCGCTTAATATTACTACTATGCATATACCCGTTATAATAGGTGCTATACTTGAAGGTCCTGTTGTTGGAATTATAATAGGTCTTATATTTGGAGTAACTAGTCTTGTTAGAGCTTTAACTATGCCAACTTTGACTAATTTCGTTTTACTTAATCCTTTAGTTTCTATATTTCCTAGGATTTTAATAGGTATAGTGGCTTATTATGTGTTTAAAATAGTTTTAAAAGCCAGTAAAAAAGTAAGTATAGCTTCTTGGGCAAGTGGAATAACTGCATCTTTGGTTAATACCATTGGCGTTTTGGGTATGATATATTTGCTTTATGCTGATATGTATGCACAAGCATTTGCCGAAATGACAGGCGAAGCTTTCAAGGCGGCTAGTGTAATTCTTTTAGGAACGTTTTTTACTAATGGAATTCCTGAAGCGATAGTTGGAGGATTTATAGTATCATCAGTATGTACTATTTTATATAAAAAAAAGATAGAGAAAGGATTCAAAAAATAATTTTGATAATTTAAATAGTATGCTTTTAGTTTTTGACGTTGGAAATACTAACATGGTTTTAGGTATATATAAAAATGATGAATTATTGAATCATTGGAGAATAAGTACAGATATAAAGAAAACTTCTGATGAGTATGGTATGTTAATAAGTAGTTTATTTACTCACGAAGGTATAAGTATGGACTGTATAAAAGATGTTATAATATCATCAGTTGTACCTAATGTTATGCATTCTTTGGAAAATTTTTGTATAAGATATCTTAAAATAAATCCAATGGTCGTTGGGCCTGGGATAAAAACAGGTCTTAATATAAAATATGATAATCCAAAGCAAGTAGGTGCAGATAGAATAGTAAATGCGGTTGCAGGTATAGAAAAGTATAAATATCCGCTTATAATAGTTGATTTTGGTACGGCAACTACTTTCTGTGCTATATCTGAAAAAGGAGAATATTTAGGTGGAACTATATCGCCTGGTATAAAAATATCCAGTGATGCTTTATTTGAGAAAGCATCTAAATTACCTAGAATAGAACTTTTAAAACCAGGAACTACTATCTGTAAAAATACTGTTTCTGCTATGCAATCGGGAATAATATATGGATATGTTGGGTTAGTTGAAAAGATAATTGATATGATGAAAAAGGAATTAAATAATGATAATATTAAAGTTGTTGCTACAGGAGGTCTGTCAACTTTAATAGCATCAGAAACTGACAGTATAGATTTTGTTGATAGATGGTTGACTTTAGAAGGTCTTAGAATTATTTATCAAAAGAATAAAGAGAGTGTTTAAGAATTGAATTAATAATTCAATTCTTTTTTTGAAGGGAGATATTGATATGATAAAAATAGGTAATGTAGAAATTGAAAATAATGTGTTTTTATCGCCTATGGCAGGGGTTACTGATTTACCTTTTAGACTTATATGCAAAGAACATAATTGTGGTATGCTTTATACAGAGATGATAAATGCTAAAGCTCTTTGTTATGATGATGAAAATACTAAAAAAATGCTTAATATAGAGTCAAAAGAACATCCTGTAGCTGTTCAAATATTTGGTTCTGACCCTGATTCAATGGGAAGAGCTGCTGAAATAATGAATGAGTACCCTAATGAGATATTAGATATCAATATGGGATGTCCAGTTCCTAAAGTTGTGAAAAATGGTGATGGAAGTGCTCTTATGAAAGACCCTAAAAAAGCAGAGAAAGTTTTAACTGCAGTAGTTAAGAATTCTAAAAAACCGGTTACCTTAAAGATTAGAAAAGGTTGGGATGATAATAATGTAAATGCAGTTGAAATAGCAAAAATTGCAGAAAGTTGTGGTATAAGTGCATTAGCTATTCACGGAAGAACTAGAGAACAATATTACTCTGGAAAAGCAGATTGGGATATAATAAGAAAGGTAAAGGAAAACATAAATATACCTGTAATAGGTAATGGTGATATATTTGAGGTTGAAGATGCAAAAAAAATAATAGAATTAACTGATTGTGATGCTATAATGATAGGTAGGGGTGCACAAGGTAATCCTTGGATATTTAATAGAATAAATCATTTTATAAAAACAGGAGAGATTTTACCTAAACCAACTATTGAAGAAAAAATAAGTACTGCAAAAAAACATATATATTTAGCAGTTAAAGAGCATGGTGAATACGTTGCGGTAAGAGAAATGAGAAAGCATTTAAGTTGGTACTTGAAAGGTCTTAAAAATTCTGCTAGTTTAAGAGATGAGATAAATAAAATAGAAAGTTATGAACAAGTTATAGCAAGACTTGATAAGTATATGGCTGATAGCTTGACATTACAAGGATAGTAAATTATAATATATCGATAAAAAATTAATAGTAAAGGAGTCCAGGGGTTATGGAAGATAAAAAAGAAATTTTATTAACTCAAGAAGGTTACCAAAAATTAGAAGATGAATTAGAACTTTTAAAAACTGTAAGAAGAAGAGAAGTAGCAGATAGAATAAAGGTTGCTATATCTTTTGGAGATATATCTGAGAATGCTGAATACGACGAAGCTAAAAATGAACAAGCTCAAGTTGAAGAAAGAATACTAAAATTAGAATCTATGATAAGAAGAGCGGTTATAATTGATGAGAGTCAAATAGATGTTAATATAGTTACAATAGGTTCAATAGTAAAGGTATACGACGAAGACTTTGAAGAAGAAATAGAATACACAATAGTTGGTTCGGCAGAAGCAGATCCATATGAAGGTAAAATATCAAATGAGTCTCCAGTAGGAAAAGCTCTTTTAGGAAGAACAACAGGAGACATAGTTGATGTTCAAGTTCCAGATGGAGTAAGCAAATTCAAAATACTAGCTATAAGAAGATAATACACGGAGGAAAGCACTATGAACAATGAAATGAATACTCAAGAAGAACTTAGTGAAGTTTTACAAGTAAGAAGAGATAAATTAGCTAAGCTTCAAGAAATGGGAAAAGATCCTTTTAAAGTAAGTAGATACGATAGAACTTCTAACTCTATGGAAATAAAAGATAATTTTGAAAGTTTTGAAGGAAAAACTGTAAAAATAGCTGGTCGTATAATGAGTAAAAGAATCCAAGGAAAAGCTGGATTTATAGATATTCAAGACCAAGAAGGAAGAATTCAATGCTATATTAGATTAGACAGAATAGGTGAAGAAGAATATTCTTTATTTTCAACTTATGATATAGGAGATATATTGGGGCTTGAAGGTGAAGTATTCAAAACTAAAAAAGAAGAAATTTCTATAAAAGCTAATGAAGTAGTATTACTTTCTAAATCTTTACAAATACTTCCAGAAAAATATCACGGTTTAAAAGACCAAGATTTAAGATATAGACAAAGATATGTTGATTTAATAGTAAATCCTGAAGTAAAAAATGCGTTTTTAACTAGAACGAAGGCTTTAAAAGCACTTAGAAGCTATTTAGATGAAAGAGGATTTTTAGAAGTAGAAACTCCTATTTTAAATACAATAGCAGGTGGAGCTAATGCTAGACCTTTCGTTACTCATCACAATACTTTAGATATACCTATGTATATGAGAATTGCTAACGAACTTTATTTAAAAAGACTTATAGTTGGTGGATTTGATAAAGTTTATGAAATGGGTAGAATGTTTAGAAATGAAGGAATGTCTATAAAGCATAATCCAGAGTATACTGCAATAGAGCTTTATCAAGCTTATGCTGATTATACTGATATGATGGAATTAACTGAAAATGTTATTGCACATATGGCAAAAGAAGCAACAGGAAGTATGAAAATAAATTATCAAGGAACTGAAATAGATTTTACTCCTCCTTGGAGAAGAATGACTATGGAAGACTGTGTAAAAGAGTATGCAGGTGTAGATTTCTCTAAAATAGATACTGATGAAGAAGCTTTACAAATAGCTAAAGAAAAAGGCATAGAAATAACTCCAGGAATGAGAAGAGGAGAGGTTATAAATGCTTTATTCGAAGAATTTGGTGAAGATAAATTAATTCAACCTACATTTATAACTCATCATCCAGTTGAGGTTTCTCCACTTGCAAAAAGAAATGTAGAGGATCCAAGAAAAACTGATAGATTTGAGGCTTTTGCTAATAAGTGGGAGCTTGCAAATGCATTCTCTGAACTTAATGATCCAATAGACCAAAAAGAAAGATTTATGGACCAAGTTAGAAAGAAAGAACTTGGAGATGATGAAGCTTGCGATATGGACGAAGATTTCATAAATGCGCTTGAAGTAGGTCTTCCTCCAACAGGTGGTTTAGGAATAGGTATAGATAGAGTTATGATGTTACTTACAAACTCTCCTTCTATAAGAGATGTTATATTATTCCCAACTATGAAACCTATAGATAATCAAAAAAATACTGAAGAATAAAAAGAGCTTTTTGCTCTTTTTTTGTTTATATTTTTTCATAAATATAAACGTATCGATATAAAGTAGTGATAATATATAAAATAATTTAATTAAAAATAAATAAAAATGTTAATTTATAAGAATATATGAAATAAAAAAAGTAAAGGAAAAAAAGAATATTTTATAAAAATTATTAATATAA